>NZ_JBIAMS010000014.1:0-198402 GCF_042874195.1 Streptomyces sp. NPDC004134
CACATCCCCGCCGACGCCTACGACCGAGCACAGGCAACCGGCCAGCCCATCATCATCACCGTCCCGACCACGACCCGCCACGGCGTGCCGTGGCGAAGGTTACTCATTCCCGTCGCCATCGCCGCCGCCGCGGCAGCCGGCTGCTGGGGACTGGTCGTCGCAGTGTGCGCGCTGCTCGACGCGGCCACCCACGCCGCCACCGTCATCGCCGGCGCCGCCGGACCCCTCGGAGTCGGCGGCATCACCCTGCGACTCACCCGCGACCGACACTGAAGGGGAATCTCATCGCTTTCATGACCGTGAGCCTCATCGTCGCCGTCTGCGATCTGTGCGGGCGTCGCAACGTCGATTCCGAGTGCAGCACGTACTACACCACCCCGGAAGCCGCGGTGGCTGACCCCACCACCGTCTACACCGACTACGACGGCGCCACTGCATGGGCCCTGACCGCGGACGGACGGCTCATCTGCGACCGCGCCGATCAGGCACACCACGAACTGCGGATCGCTGTCCACGGTTGGCACCCCACCGGCGGCGCCATGTCGCTGACCTTCACCCCCGCGATGCAGCCTCACACCGCCCACCCCTAGCGACGCCCGGGGCGACCGCTCTTCTCGCCAAAGAACACGCGGTCGCCCCGGCCAACGGCCCACAACAGACCTGTTGGAGGACTCCAGCATGACCCAACCCACCGACATCCGGCGAGTGCCGGCCACGTTCCGGCCGTTACTGCTGGACCTGTTCTCCTGCGCCGGCGGCGCCGCCGCTGGCTACGCCCGTGCCGGATTCGAGGTGCGCGGCTGCGACATCGCCGACCGACCCAACTACCCCTTCCCCTACCACCGCGGCGACGCGCTGAGCTACCTCGCCCATCTGATCGCCACGGGCGAGATCCGCCGGTACGGGTTCGTGCACGCCTCCCCGCCCTGTCAGCACGGATGCGCGCTCACGGTGGGCACGAACCAGTCCCAGGGATGGGGCGGCACGCACGAAGACCTCGTGGCACCCACCCGCGAACTGCTCGACAAGACTGGCCTGCCGCACGTGATTGAGCAGCCCAACGGTCGCGCGGAGATCCGCAAGGACCTGACGCTGTGTGGGGAGATGTTCGGTCTCGGGGTGATCCGGCACCGCAACTTCGAGTTGGGCGGCTGGCGCATCGAGCGGCCGGCGCATGTGCCGCATCGGGGCCGGGTGCGCGGCTACCGGCACGGCCGCTTCTACGACGGCCCGTACGTCGCCGCCTACGGCAACGGCGGCGGCAAACCGACCGTCCCGGAGCTGCAAGCGGCCCTCGGCATCGACTGGACCGACGTGCGAGAGGAACTGACCGAGGCCATCCCCCCGGCCTACAGCGAGCACATCGGCCGCGCCGCGTACGCGCTGCTGTACGCCGGGCGTGTGGGGGAGGCGGCGTGAACGACTACCTGCCTGCCGCCCTTGGCCTTGCCGCATCGGGCATTCCTGTCCTGCCCCTGCGGGTGGGGAAGGTGCCGTTCGGCAACTGCCGCCGCTGCGCGGGCAACGCCTGCGGCGGTCGGCCGAACATGAGGACCCCCGGCCCCTGCACCTGCCCCGCACCGTGCCACGCGTGGGCCGCCGCCACGACCGACCCGGACGTGATCAGCTCCGGCATCTGGCGGCGCGCGTGGGTGCAGGCGGCTGCGGTCGCCTACCACCCGGGCGGGGCCGGGCTCACCGTCGTCGACCTCGACGACGCCGACGCCGTGGCCTGGGCCCGCGAGACCCTACCGCCTACTCAGACCGTGCCCACCACACGGGGCGAGCACTGGCTCTACCTCGGGCGAATGCAGTCCGCCAACGCGGTACGGCCCGGCGTCGACATCAAGTCCACGATGGCCTACGCACGCTGGCTCGGCTTCGGCACCGACACCATGACGACGCTGCCTGACACGGTGCGGGAACTGGCCGCCAAGCAGCCGCCGCAGGCCCGCCCGGCGGGGGCCGTCGCCGTGGCTGTGCCGGGCGGGCAGGGCCCGTGCCGGCACCGCACACCCGCATTCCTCGAACGCGGTATCGCGATGGCCGTGCAGCGCATCACCGAGGCCCGCAGCGCGGTGCACAACACCGTTTACGGCACGTTCCTGGCCGTGCTGTCCACGCATGGCCGGTGCGGCTGCCTGACTGAAGACCACGTGACGCGGCTGTTCGCCGCGGCGCAGGCCAAGGGCGAGACGGCCTGGCACTGCACCGACGCATGGACCAACGCCCGCAACCGGTTGGGACTGTAGCCATGTCCGACGACGACAAGACACCGGCCCGTGAGGTCATCGCCGACTATGCGCAGGCGAACTTCAGCTACTTCCGCACCGCGGACGGCACCGTGTACGCGCAGCGCAACGGCCACCCCGTGGCCCGCCCGATCCGCTCCCAGGGCACCACCGGCAGCCACCGCCAGGAACTCATGGTCGGCCTGTTCCGCGACGGATGCGGCGTCTTCAACGGCACCGCACTCAAGGAGGCGCTTGACCTGATCGAGGCACTCGCGCTCACCGAGGAAGTCCAGCCCGTGCACATCCGGGTGGCGCCCGGCTTCGACGGCGCGACCTGGCTCGACCTCGGCCGCAACGACGGCAAGTCCGTCCGTATCCACCCCACCGGGTGGGATATCACCACCCCCGACCCCCGCGAGGTGTGCTGGCGCCGTACGCAGCTCACCGGCGAACTGCCCCTGCCGACCAAGGGCACCAACGGCAAGGGCATCGACCTGTTGCTGCGGCTGTGCAACTTCGCCGGCGCAGAAACCGAGTGCCTGGCCCTGGCCTGGCTCATCGGGTGCCTGGGTCCGTCCGTGCCGGTGCCCGCGCCGTTCCTCACCGGCCCGCAGGGCGCCGGCAAGTCCACCGGCGGGCGGATGCTCGTGCGGGTCATCGAGGGCATGAGCAGCGACCTGCGCCGCGCCCCCAAGGACGAGGAGAACCTGACGGCGGCGGTGGCGGCCGGGTGGGTCACCGCGCTGGACAACCTCTCCCACCTCACCCCGGACCTGTCCGACGCGATGTGCTGCATCGTCACAGGCGCCGAGAACGTCAAACGCGCCCTCTACACCGATGGCGATGTGGTTCGCGCACGCTACCGCCGGCCGCTGCTCATGACCGGCATCGACGTCGGCGTCATCCGCCCCGACCTCGCCGAACGCCTCCTGCCGCTGCGCCTGGAACGGCCCAAAGTCCGGCGGACCGAGGCAGAGCTGTGGGCGGAGTACGAGGAGATCCTGCCCGTCGTCCTCGGCTCTCTGCTCGACCTCACGGTCCAGGTCCGCGCCGCCGAAGCGGAGACGCCCACGGACCTGCGGATGGCGGACTTCGCGCACCTGTGCGCGCAGCTCGACGTGGCCACCGGCCTGGGGGCGCTGAGCGCGTACCGGCGGAGCCTGGACGACCTCAACGACGACGTGATCGAAGGGGACCTGCTGGCGCAGACTGTGCTTCAGCACGCCGCCGGAATGGAGGCCGGTGCAGAGGAGCGGATGACTTCGGCTGAGTGGCTGCACTGCCTGACCCGCTTGTACGTCGGGGAGGACTGCCGTCCCCTGCCGAAGGGGTGGCCGACCACGGGCAAGGTACTCTCCGACCGGCTCAAACGGCTTCAGCCAACCCTGGCCGCCCGCGGCGTCCTCATCGACTGGGGACGCACCATGGCCGCCCGCTACATCGAGATGAGCCGCCCACCGGCCCCCGCCCCGCCGGAGCAAGAGCAGGTGTTCTGACCGCCGGCGTCAGGGGCCGTCCCGGACAAGCAAGAAGAGCACGCCGCGCCTGTTGTGCTCCTCTTGCTGTTCGGCGGCTTGCCGGCGCCCAATGGTCGCGCCGCGAAGCGGCTCCTTCTTCGCTCTTCACGCTTGAGAGCCGCGCACTACCAACAGACACCCCCCTCTCTTGTCCGAAGTAGAGGAACGCTGCGTCATCTGCGTCATGAGAGCCGAAAACCGGCCGCTGACCTGCGGCTACACCCATGACGCAGACGGCGGATCCTGCGTCATCCTGCGTCATCTGCGTCATGAGTGACACAGCCCTGCGTCATGGATGACGCAGCCACGAGCCCCTGCGTCATCCAAAACCGCAGGTCAGCGGCTCGGATGACGCAGATGACGCAATGACGCAGAAATCCGAACCTCGGACAGGAGCGACCCCGCCAAGGAGGTTGCACCGCATGAGCACCCCCGCCCCTGCCGACCGGCTCCTCTACACCCCTAAGGAAGCCGCCGGCGTGCTCGCCATCGGCCGCTCCACCCTCTACGAGCTGATGGCGGCCGGCGCCGTGAAGTACATCAAGGTGGGCCGCTGCCGTCGCATCAGGCGAAGCGACCTGGAGAGCTACGTGGCGGGACTCTCTCCCGCCGCCTGAACACCGCACCGCACATGAGGCGGTCCCGGACTTCGGTCCGGGACCGACTTTCTGCATGGAGGAAGTGCATGAGCCCACGTAAGCCCAACATGGCGTCATCCATCTATCTCGGCAGCGACGGATGGTGGCACGGTCGCGTCACCATGGGCGTCAAGGCTGACGGCAGCCCCGACCGCCGGCACCGCCGCGCCCGTACCGAGACGGAGGTCCGCCGCAAGGTCAGGGCCCTGGAAAAACTCCGCGACGGCGGCCGGGCGCCCAAGGCCGGGCGGGTGCCCACCGTGGAGCAGTGGATGGAGACGTATCTGACCACCATCGCGAGCCTGAAACTCCGGCCGCGCTCCCTTGATGACTACTGGTCCAAGACTCGCAACGACATCGTTCCGGGGGTCGGCAAGCACCGGCTCGACAAGCTGGGCCCAGAGCATCTGGAGAGGATGTACGCCGCCATGCTCGCCGAGGGGCACGCCCCCTCGCACGTGCTCAAGGTGCACCGCATCCTGTCCCGCGCACTGAAGATCGCCCATCGCCGCCGCATCATCGGTGAGAACGTCGCCACGCTCGTAGAGCCGCCCTCCCTGGAGGAGACCGAGGCGAACCCCTTCACCAGGGAGGAGGCAAAGGCGTTCCTCGAAGCTGCGGCGAAGCGGGCCACGTTCATGCGGTGGGTCGTCGGGGTCGGGATGGGCTTCCGGCAGGGCGAGACGCTTGGACTCCGCTGGCCGTACGTCGACCTCGACAATGAGCTGATCCATCCGCAGTGGCAGCTACAGCGGCTGACGTGGCGGCACGGCTGCAAGGACCCGCACGCCTGCGGCGCCCGGCTCCACCGCTTCGAGCCCTGCGCAGAGGGGTGCACCCGGCACAAGTCGTACACGCGTGGCTGTCCTAGGCCCTGCCCGAAGGGCTGCACTCGGCACGCCAGCACGTGCCCGGAGCGCAAGGGCGGCGGACTCGCCTTCACCCGGCCCAAGACGAAGAAGAGCACGGACCCCGTACCGATCCCGCCGCCGTTCATCCCTCACCTACGCGAGCACAAGGCACACCAGGAGGAGGCACGGGCCGCCGCGGGCGAGCTGTGGCAGGAGCACAAGGCGGTCTTCGCACGGCCGGACGGGCGTCCGCTGGACCCGCGGGCGGACTGGGAGGAGTTCAAGGAGCTGCTTGCCGAAGCGGGCATCGATGACCGGCGACTGTACGACGGCAGCCGTCACACCGCCGGCACGATCCTGAACGAGTTGGGGGTGGACATGCCCACCATCATGGAGATCCTTCGGCACACCCAGATCAGCCAGACGCGGCGGTACGTCAAGGGCCGATCGCACCTCTCGAAGGACGCCATGCGCCGCGTGGGAGACGCCTTCATGCCTCGCCCGGGGGCCACGTCTGAGACCAGAACTGAGACCGGGAGCACCCGAGCCGAACGCGCGCGGCGCCGCCGTCGCATCCGCTGAACCAAAAACCCCAGCTCAGAAAGATTCTGAGCTGGGGTCCAGTGGAGCCGCCTAAGGGAATCGAACCCTTGACCTACGCATTACGAGTGCGTCGCTCTGGCCGACTGAGCTAAGGCGGCAGGTTGCGGGCCGGGGCCCTGGCAACGGCGACAAGTTTACACAGTTCCTCGGGGTCCTCCGCACGCGGTTTGGGAGTGGGCTACCGGCAGCGCTTGCCGTCCTCGGGCGGGGTGCCGTCCAGGAGGAAGGTGCCGACCGCGTCGTCGATGCAGCCGTTGCCGCGGGCGTACGCCGTGTGGCCGTCGCCCTCGTACGTCAGCAGCACGCCCTCCTTGAGCTGGGCCGCCAGGCTCTCCGCCCAGACGTACGGGGTCGCCGGGTCGCGGGTGGTGCCGACGACCAGGATCGGGTCGGTGCCCGCGGCCTCGATGCGGTTGGCCTCGCCGGTGGCCTCGACGGGCCAGTCGGCGCAGTTCAGGGCGGCCCAGGCGAAGTCGCGGCCGAAGACCGGGGAGTCCGCCTCGAAGTCCGGGACCAGCTTCTCGACGTCCGCCGGGGTCTCGAAGGGCGGCGGCTGGTCGATGCAGTTCACGGCGGCGAAGCCGTACATCATGCTGCCGTACGAGCCGTCCGCCTCGCGCTCGAAGTACATGTCCGCCAGCGCCAGCAGCCCGCTGCCGTCCCTGCGCTCCATCGCGTCCGTCAGGGAGTCGCGGAGCTGCGGCCAGAAGTCCTCCTGGTACATGGCCATCAGCACGCCCATCGTCGCCAGCGGCTCGCCCAGCTTCCGCTTCTCGCCGGTCGGCACCGGCTTCGAGTCGAGGCGGTCCAGGAAGTCGCGGAGCTGCGTGCCCGCGTCCTCGGCGCTGCCGGTGCCCAGCGGGCAGTCGGAGCGCTCGACGCAGTCCGCGGCGAAGGAGTCGAAGGCGGTGGTGAAGCCGGCGTTCTGGTCGAGGTTCAGTTGCCGGGAGGTGAGGGACGGGTCCATCGCGCCGTCGAGGACCAGGCGGCCCGCGCGCTGCGGGAAGAGGCCCGCGTAGGTGGCGCCGAGCATCGTGCCGTACGAGGCGCCGACGTAGGTCAGCTTCCCGTCGCCGAGGACGCCGCGGAAGACGTCCATGTCCCGGGCCGCCTCCTCCGTCGAGACATGGCCCAGCAGGTCGCCCGCGCGCTTCTCGCAGCCCTGGGCGAAGCGGTCGAACGACGCGGTCAGCGCCTCGACCTCGCGCTCGTCGTCGGGCGTCTGGTCGACCTGGGTGTGCGCCTCGAACTCCGCGTTCGTCAGGCACTTCACCGGCTGACTGCTGCCCACGCCGCGCGGGTCCATCGCCACGATGTCGTACCGGGCCCTGACGTCCGCCGGGTACCCGATGCCCGCGAAGTTCTGCATGAACTCGATCGCGGACGCGCCCGGGCCGCCCGGGTTCACGTGCAGCGAGCCCAGGCGCTCGCCCGGGTCCTCGGCCTGCTTGCGGGTCACCGCCAGCTTCAGGTCGCCGCCGGCCGGCTCGGCGTAGTCCATCGGTACGCGCAGCGTCGTGCAGTCGAAGCCGGGGGCGTCGTCGCACTCGGTCCAGCGCAGCTTCTGCTCGTAGTACGGCCTCAGGTCCGCCGGGGTCTTCGCCGGGAGCGGCTGGAGCACCTTGCTGACGCTGCCGGCGCGGGCGGCGCCGGCGGCGCTGCCGCCGGTGTCCGTACCGCCGTCGTCGGATCCGGCGGAGTCACACCCGGCGGCGGCGATCAGCACCAGCAGGGCGGTGACGGGTGCGGCCGTACGGAACAGGCTGCGGAATTCCATGCGCCTGAGCGTAACCGCTGCGGGTGGGGCCCCCACCCGGTCACCCTCTCCCCGTACGGGTGACAGGAGCGGGCGGGTGCGGCCTTCGGTCTCCTACGGTTTGCGCAGCGTCACCGTCATCGCCTCCAGCGCCAGCAGCGGGGCCACGTTCCGCTCCAGCGCGTCCCGGCACTCCATGATCGCGTCGATCCGCCGCAGCGTCGTCTCCGCGCTGCTGTCCGCCGCGATCCGCCGCAGCCCGTCCCCCACGTCCGCGCACGGCAGCAGCGAGGCGTCGGCCACCGCGCCGAGCTGGAGCGCGAGCACGTCCCGGTAGAAGCCCGCGAGGTCGGTGAGGGCCAGGTCCAGGCTGTCGCGCTGGCTGCGCGTCGACCGGCGCTTCTGGCGCTCCTGGAGGTCCTTCATCACGCCCGCCGTACCGCGCGGCATCCGGCCGCCGGGCTGGGCGCCGAGCGCCGTGCGCATCTCCTCCGTCTCCTGCTCGTCCAGTTCCTGGGCCCGCTCCTTCGCCGCGTCCGCCGCGACCTCGACCAGTTCCTGCGCCGCGCGCAGGCAGCCGCCGATGTCGTCGACGCGCAGCGGTATCCGCAGCACCGCGGCCCGGCGCTCGCGGGCGCGGTCGTCGGTGGCCAGCCGGCGGGCCCGGTCGAGGTGGCCGCCGGCGGCGCGGGCGGCGGACTCGGCGACCGCGGGGGTGATCCCGTCGCGCTGGACGAGGACGGCGGCGACCGCCGCGACCGCGGGGGTGCTGAGGGAGAGGTGGCGGCAGCGGGAGCGGATCGTGGGCAGCACGTCCTCGAGCGACGGGGCGCACAGCAGCCACACCGTGCGCGGCGCGGGCTCCTCGATGGCCTTCAGCAGGACGTTGCCCGCGCCTTCCGTGAGGCGGTCGGCGTCCTCGACGACGATGACCTGCCAGCGGCCGCCGGAAGGGGCGAGCTGGGCGCGGCGGACCAGCTCGCGGGTCTCCTTGACGCCGATGGTGAGGAGGTCGGTGGCGACGACGGTGACGTCCGCGTGGGTGCCGACGAGGGCGGTGTGGCAGCCGTCGCAGAAGCCGCACCCGGGGCCGGCGGAGGCGCGGTCCGGGCTGACGCACTGGAGGGCGGCGGCGAACGCGCGGGCCGCCGTCGCCCGGCCGGCGCCCGGCGGTCCGGTGAACAGCCAGGCGTGCGTCATCGCGGAGTTGGAGGGCGGCGCGGCGGCCTCCGCGGGGTGGCCGCCGGGGGCGGAG
The DNA here is from genome assembly GCF_042874195.1 of Streptomyces sp. NPDC004134. Taxonomy (NCBI): domain Bacteria; kingdom Bacillati; phylum Actinomycetota; class Actinomycetes; order Kitasatosporales; family Streptomycetaceae; genus Streptomyces; species Streptomyces sp. NPDC004134. The sequence goes on from NZ_JBIAMS010000014.1 coordinate 8,855, forward strand.
GTGCCGGCTTCCGCCGTGACGCGGGCGTCGGCGGCGCGGGCCGCGGCGGCCAACTGCTCGCCGACCCGCTGCTGCCCGACCAGCTCGTCCCACACCGCCATGGCACCGTCCTTCCCTCGTCCGCCGACCATTGTGCTGCACGCCACTGACAGCCGGCCGCCGGTCGCTCCCCCGTCCCTCAGTGGTGGTGCCCGTGCCCGTTGCCGCCGTGCCCCTTGCCGTGGTGGTGGCCGTGGCCCCGGCGGCGCCAACTGACCGCGTCCGGATCCCGCGGCGCCCGGTCGACCACCAGGGCCCCCGCGGTCAGCATCAGCCCCGCCACGGAGGCGGCGTTCTCCAGCGCGGTACGGGGCACGCGGACCGGGTCGAGGACGCCGGCCGCGGGCAGATCGCCGTACGTACCGGTGTCCGCGTTCCAGCCGTGGCCCGGCGGGAGGGCGGCCGTCTCGGCGACGACGCGGGCGCCGTCCGCGCCCGCGTTGTCGGCGAGCTGCCGCAGCGGGGCGGTGAGGGCGGCCCGTACGGCCAGGGCCCCCGCCCGCTCGTCGGCGGACAGGGCGCGGGCGGTGTCCCCGCCGGGCGCGGCTCCCGCGGTGCCGGTCCCGTTCGTCGCCGTCCCGGCGGACACCGTACGGGCCACGCCCCCCGGCTCCGTACCGCCCAGCAGCGCGTCCACCGCCGACCGCGCCCCCGCGAGCCCCGTGCCGCCGCCCGGCGTGACGCCCTCCGCGAGCGCCGCCCGTACCGCAGCCACCGCCCCCGCGACGCGCTCCCGGCGCTCCGCCCGCTCCGGGTCCGTGGCGCCGCCGACCCGCAGCACCGCCACCCCGCCCGTCAGCCGGGCCAGCCGCAGCTCCAGCACCTCCCGGTCGAAGTCGGACACCGCCTCGGCCAGCGCGTACTCCAGGTGCGACACCCGCCGCGCCACGGCCTCCGCGGCACCGGCGCCCCGCGACACCGTCGTCGTCCGCCTCGTCACCACGATCCGCTCCGCCCGCCCCAGCGACGACAGTTCCGTGTCGCGAAGCAGCATCCCCTTCTCGGGCAGCACCACGTCCGCCCCCGTCAGCGCCGCCAGGTCCTCCAGGTGCGCCAGCCGCCGCGCGCCCAGCGCCGGTGCGGGGACAGCCGCGGAGAGAAGCGTGCCGCGCAGTCTGTTGGCGACCAGCGCCGCGAGCGCGTCCTGCTGCACGGAGTCCGCGACGACCAGCAGCGGGCGGCCGGTGGCCGCGACCCGCTCCATGACCGGCAGCAGGTCCTCGGGCCCGGCGACGCGCCCGTGGTGGAGCAGGATGTACGGGTCCTCCAGCACCGCCGTGCCCTGCTCGGGGTGGGTCATCATGAACGGGCTGAGGAAGCCGCGGTCCAGCCGCAGCCCCTCCGTGAACTCCAGCTCCACGTCCGCCACATGCGCCTCCTCCACGGAGATCGCCGCGTTCCGCCCGGCCTTGGCGAAGGCGCGGGCGACCAGCTCGCCCAGCTCGGGGTCGCGGGCCGCCGCGGCGGCGACCCGGGCGGTGTCCCGCTCGCCGTCGACGGTGCGGGCGGTGGCGGTCAGGTGCGCGGCGGCCGCCGCCGCGGCGGCGTCGAGGCCGCGGCGTACGGCGACGGGATCGGCCCCCGCGGTCACCGCGCGCAGCCCGGCCTCGAAGAGCGCCCGGGTGAGCACGATGGTCGTCGTCGTGCCGTCGCCCGCGGCGCGGCGGGTACGGGTGGCGGCCTGGCGGACGAGGGAGGCGCCGAGGTTCGCGTACGGGTCGGAGAGCAGGACGGCGTCGGCGACGGTGGCACCGTCGCGGGTGGCCACGGGGCCGGCGGCGGCGCGGGCCCCGGAGCCGGCATCCCCGGCACCCGCCCGGGAACCGGGTCCGGGTCCGGAACCGGACCCGCCGGCCCCGGACCCGCCGCTACGGGAGCCGGCCGACCCCGGCCCCGTACCGCCCAGCACCACCAGCCGCCCGCGCGGCCCCAGCGTGACCCGGGCCGCGTCCGCGACCGCGGCGACGCCGCGGCGCAGCGCGGCCCGCGCCGCGTCCTCGAAGAGCAGTCCGCTCACTGCTCGTCGTCGTCCCCGCGCCCGAACCGGCCCCGCTCCATGATCAGCGCGGCCTGCATCATCGCCCGCGCGTAGCCGGTGTCGTACAGCTCCATGCCGTGGCCGCCGCCGCCCACGTCCTTGTACTGGTTGCTCTGGTCGGAACCGTTCTCCCGGTCGAAGTCGTTCGCGCGCGGGTGCTCGGCGAGGATGCCGCGCGGGTAGCCGGCGCGCACGAGCTGGCGCATGAAGCCGAACATGTCGGTCTCGCCGTTGTCCGGGAACACCTCGGCGTACTTCACCTGCGGCTCGTCCACGCGCACGTTGCGGTAGTGGATGTGGTTGACCCGGTCCTTGCGGCTCATCCAGCGCAGGAAGTCGACGGAGTCGAAGCCGACCTCCGCGGTCACGCCCGCGTGCACGGTCATGCCGTTCGACGGGCTGTCGACGGTCTCGACCATCCGCTTCCAGTCCGGGACCGAGCCCATGATCTGCGGGTTGCCCCGGCTGATCGCGGCGGGCGGGTCGTTGGGGTGCACGGCCATGCGCACGCCCGCCTCCTCGGCGACGGGTATGACCTCGCGCAGGAAGTGCTCGTAGTGCTCCCAGAGTTCGTCGCGGGTGAACGCGGGCACGCCGTCGGGGCGCGGGAGGTCGCGGACCTTGACGCCGTCCACCTCGTGGTCGAGGTCGAAGGCGGTGTAGCCGGCGCCGATGCGGTCGGTCTCGTCGATCTCCTCGTAGTAGCCCTCCTTCAACCGGTGGACGTACCAGTTGTATTCGACGACGTCGATGCCGGCCTCGCCCGCGGCCCGCAGCGAGGTCTTCATGTCCTCGATGGCCTGGTCCCTGCCGTCCTCGCCGCGTACCACCGCGTCCGGGGCGCTGATGAGGTACGCGGTCACGTGCATGCCCATGTCCTCGATGCGCTCGCGGTCGGCGCGCATTTCGGCGGCGTCCCAGGGGGCCGGGGGCACGTCGGTGACGAGCGCGCCGGTGATGCCGGCCTGCCGCCAGCGGCGGACGGTGGCCTCGCTGGGGTTGCGGGACATCCACTGGCAGAGCTTGGGGGTGTCGGGTCCTTCGCGGACGTCGTCGGGCCAGTTCAACTGGGGGAACGGGGCGTTGCCGCCGGGGCCGGAGCCGCCGCTGCCGCCGCCGCCCGGGCCCGGCGCCGCGAACGCCGAACCCGCGGCGCCCGCCGAGGCGCCGATCGCCGCGGCCGCGGCGGCTGTGGAGCCGCGCTTGAGGAAGGACCTGCGCGAACTGCCGTCGTGCGCGGGGGATTCCATACGTCACCTTCGCTTTCTGAGCTCTGCCGGCTGCCTGATGCTGCGGTAGTGCGTCGTGCGTGGCGCGTAGTACGTGGTGCGTACAGCTAGTGCGTCGTACATGGTACGCAGCCACGCAGGGGATGCGCGCAGCGTACGTACGGGATCCAGCGCCGTTAAGGGCGAGTTGCGGATGGCGCCATTCGGGAACCGAATCGAGCGGCCGGCCCTGCACGCATTCGCTTTCCTGATGAATGCATACGGAAACTAACGCGGCGGGACCGCTCCCAAGCCTCGGGACCCGCGCCTATGGTGTGCCGCAGAATTCCCGGAATCCTTACGGAGGACCCCCACATGCAGGAATCCGAGAACGGCACCGGCACGCGTTCCAGGCGTACCGTACTGGGACTCGGCGCTGCCGCCGCCACGGGCGGCCTCGGGCTCGGCGCACTCGCATTCCGACCGGCGGAAGAACAGGTCGAGTTCCTCACCCAGAAAGTCACCAGGGCCTCGAAGCCGAGCAAGCTGAAGATCACGGACCTGCGGGTGGCGGTGCTGGAGGGCGTGCCCTTCACCAGCCCGATCGTCCGCATCGAGACCAATCAGGGCATCTCCGGCTGGGGCGAGGTGCGCGACGACGCCGACAAGCGCTACGCGCTGGAGCTGAAGAGCCGGCTCCTCGGCGAGAATCCGTGCAACGTCGAGATGCTCTTCAGGCGCCTCAAGCAGTTCGGCAACCACGGCCGCCGCGGCGGCGGTGTCTCAGGTGTCGAGATGGCGCTGTGGGATCTGGCGGGCAAGGCGTACGGCGTGCCGGTGTTCCAGATGCTCGGCGGCGCGTACCGCAGAAAGATACGCCTCTACACCGACACCACCGAGTCCGAGGACCCGAAGGTCTACGCGCAGCGCATGAAAGAGCGCGTCGAGATGGGCTTCACCTTCCTCAAGATGGACCTCGGCCTGGAAATCGTGCAGGACCTGCCGGGCGCGGTCGTCGGCAAGAGCCTCTACGACGGCAACCTCCAGCAGTACGACGGCACGCCCGGCGGCTACGGCATGACCGAGCACGGCCTGACCATGGTGCAGATCACCGACAAGGGCCTGGACGCCATGGCGGAGTACGTGGAGGCGGTGCGGGACGCCGTCGGCTACGACGTCCCCATGGGCATGGACCACTTCGGCCACTTCGACGTCAACACCGCGATCCGGCTGGCGAACCGCTTCGAGCGCTACAACCTCGCCTGGCTGGAGGACCTGGTGCCGTGGTTCCGCACCGACGACTGGAAGGAGATCACGAAGGCCGTCAACGTCCCCACGATGACCGGTGAGGACATGTACGGCCTGGAGGCGTTCCGTACCCTCGTCGACGAGGGCGCCGTCGACCTGATCCAGCCCGACCCGGCGACCGCCGGCGGCATCCTGGAGACCAAGCGCATCGGCGACTACGCGCGCGAGCAGGGCATGGCGATGCCGCTGCACTACGCGGGCTCGCCGATCGGCGCGATGGCCAGCGCGCACATCGCCGCCGCCACCGAGAACTTCGTCTGCCTGGAGTACCACGCCAGCGACGTGAAGTTCTGGAACGACCTCATCGCGGGCGGCGAGCCGCTGCTCAAGGACGGCTTCTACCACCTGACCGACGCGCCGGGCCTCGGCGTGGAGCTGGACGAGAAGGAGATGGCCAAGCACCTGGCCGAAGGCGAGAAGCTGTTCGCGCCGACGAAGGAGTGGAACGACAACCCGGCCTGGGACCGCACCTGGAGCTGAGCCGGTACCGGCCCGGACGGCGATCCGGACGGCAAGGAGCCCGTACGCACCCGACCAGGGTGGTGCGTACGGGCTCCCGGCTTCAGCGCGCGGGGCGCGCGCTCACCGCCCCGCCGGGGTCTCGTCCTCCGGCGGCACGATGCGCTCGATCCAGTACTCCCGCGCCAGCGCGTCCACGCCCGCGGGCGCCACGCCGCGCAGATGCACGGTGTTGCCGTCCGTACCGGCGATCCGGCCGTGCTTCTGCATCCGCAGGATGTGGTACCGCTCCGGCGGGAAGCCCAGCTCGACGTCGGCGGAGAAGCGGCCGCGCATGTCGCGCTCGTCGCCGACCGCCGGGTCGACCTTGCCGCTCGCCTGGACGGTCAGCCAGACCTGGTACGCGACGATGAGCAGGACCAGGATGAGCAGCCGGCGGATCGTGGGGCTGCGGACCGCCCTCAACGCCAGCGACTGCCGTTCAGGCGGCATCGGTCGCACCTCCCGCGTCGTCCGTCGCGCCGGCCGTCGCGCCGGCCGCCGCGCCCTCGTCGTCGACGAGCAGCTCGTTGACCCGGTTCGCGATCTCCCGGAACTCCGGCATCTCCAGCGCCGTACGCCACTCCCGCGGCCGCGGCAGGTCGACGGTGACGATCTCCCGTACCCGGCTCGGCCGCTTGGACAGCACCACGATCCGGTCGGAGAGGAACACCGCCTCGTCCACGTCGTGGGTGACGAAGAAGACCGTCGGGTGCCGCTTCTCGAAGATGCGGGTCAGGTCCTCCTGGAGCTTGCGCCGCGTCTGCGCGTCGATGCTGGCGAACGGCTCGTCCATCAGCATCACGGCCGGCTCGTTGGCCAGCACGCGGGCCACGCCCAGGCGCTGCTGCATGCCGCCGGACAGCTCGTGCGGGTACTTGTGCTCGAAGCCGCCGAGCCCGACCAGCTCCAGGAACTCCTTGCCCTTGGTGTCCCGTTCCGCCCGCGGCACGCCCTTCATCCGCAGCCCGAAGACCACGTTGCCGAGCACCGTCTTCCAGGGGAAGAGCGCGTGGCTCTGGAACACCACGCCGCGGTCGGGTCCCGGGCCGCCGACCTCCTGGCCGTCGACGACGACCGAGCCCTCCGTGAGGTTCACGAAGCCGGCGACGATGTTCAGCACGGTCGTCTTGCCGCAGCCGCTCGGGCCGAGCACGGAGACGAACTCGCCCTCGTTCACGCTGAACGAGACGTCGCCGATGGCGGTGACCTCCTCGCCGCTGTACGCGTCGACGTAGTTCTTGTGCAGTCCTGTGATCTCCAGCGCCGTCATCCGTCGGCCTCCAAACTCCGTACCATGCCCCACCGTTCGACGGTGGCGCGCTCGAACGGCGCCAGGACCATGGCGTCGAGCGCGTACCACAGGATTCCCAGCACTGCCATGCCCAGGAACACCTGGCTGATGTCGCCCACCCGGCGGGCGTCGAACATCATGAAGCCGACGCCGCTGGTGCCGACGATGATCTCGGCGGCGACCAGGGCGCGCCAGCCGTAGCCGAGCCCGGTGCGGACGCCGCCCGCCACGGACGGCAGTGCGCCCGGGAGGATGACCTCGAAGAACACCCGCGTCCTGCTCGCGCCGAGGCTGCGCGCCGCGCGCAGCAGTTCGCGCGGCACCTGCTCCACACCCGCCACGACGCTCAGCATCAGCGGGAAGACGATCGTGTAGACGATCACGAAGGTGACCGCGGTGAGGCTGAAGCCGAACCAGACGATCACGATCGGCAGCCAGGCGATGTCGGCGACCGCCTGGAAGAACAGCAGGATCGGCCAGAAGAACCGGCGGACCTTGGCGAACATCGCCACCACGAAGCCCATCGGCAGGCCGATGGCCAGGCCGAAGCCGACGCCGTACGCCAGCCTGGTCAGCGAGTCCGTCAGGTAGCCGGGCAGGATGCCCTTCTCCATCAGGTCGCCGAACTCCTCGACCACCCGCGGCGGGCCGACGAAGAACGCCTCGTCGAACACGCCCATCTCGGCGACCAGCCACCACAGCGCGATGACCGGCACGAACGGGCCGAGGGTGCGGAACGCGGCGCGGCGGGTGAGCCAGAGCCAGACCTTGCGGGCGCGTACCACGCCCGGGCTCGCGCCCTTGCGCGGCTTGCGCCCCGCGGGCGGGCGCCGTACGGGCCCGGCTGCCTTGGCGGAGTCGGTCGTCGCAGCGGTACCGGTGGTGTCCGACGCCATCAGCCCCTCCCTCCCGTCATGCCCCAGCGCTCCACCGTGCGCTTCTCCAGCGGGGCCAGCATCAGCCGGTCCATCAGCAGCCAGAGCACGCCGATGATGACCATCGAAGCGATGATCACGTCGGTCTGGAAGTACTTCTGCGCCTGGAACAGGGCGTAGCCGAGGCCCGCGTTGCTCGCGATGATCTCGGCGGCGACCAGTCCGCGCCAGCCGTAGCCGAGGCCGACCCGCAGGCCGGTGACGACGCTGGGCAGCGCGCCCGGCAGCAGCACCTCCCAGAACATCCGCAGCCGGCTCGTGCCCATGCTGCGTGCGGCGCGCAGCAGTTGGGTCGGGATCTGCCGGACGCCGAGCATCGCGTTGTACGTGATCGCGAAGAACATCGCGTTCCACACGATGAAGATCACGGCCTTGTCGCCGTAGCCGAACCACAGGGTGGCGACGGGGATCCAGGCGATGCCCGCGAGCGCCACGGAGAACCGCAGCAGCGGGGAGAAGAACGCCGACAGCGCCGCGCTGGAGCCCAGCGCGATGCCGAAGGGCAGGGCGGTGGCGATGGCGATCACCGAGCCGATGCCCATGCGGCGCAGGCTCGCGCCGAGGTGGTCGAAGAGCTCGCCGCTGGACCACATGTCGCCCAGCGCCGAGAGCACGTCGCCGACCTGCGGGAAGACCCGTAGCGGCGGGTCGGTGATCGCGACGACCACCAGCCACACCACGACGAGCAGCGCGAGCGGGGTGAGGAACCACAGCGCGGAGATCGCCCGCGCGGCCGGGGTGTTGGCCGCGCCGCGCTTGCGCTTGCGCTGCTGCCCCGGCGGCCGGCCGCCCGGCCGCGGCCGCCCCGTGCTCGGGGCGGCCGCGGCCGTGGCCTGTTTCTCGGTACGGGGCGTGGTCACGACGGGCATGCCTCGGCGGCGGTGTCGCGGTCGAAGGTGTACCCGCCCTCGATCGCCGCCGCGTCCGGGACGGGCGGCAGGTCGGCGAAGAGGTCGGGGTTGTCCTTCATGACCTTGAGGATCGGCTCGGGCTGGAAGTACTTGTTGACGTCGAAGCCCTTCTCGACGTTGCCCTGCTCGGCCAGCAGCCCCGCGAGGGTGTCGAGCGCGAGGTAGTTGCAGGCGGAGAAGCGGCCGTCGAGCTGCTTGACGTTGTGCTTCATCGCCTCCTGCGCGACCGCCTTCTCGGTGCCCGGCAGCCAGCGCGTCGCCGAGTCGGCGGCGTCGTCGGGGTTCTCGCGCATCCACTGGTCGGTCTGCGCGCGGGCGGTCAGGAACTGCTCGATGACCGCGGGGTTCTTCTCGGCGTAGTCGCGCGTGGTGACCAGGTAGCCGATGAACGGGATGTAGCCGCCGCCGCGCAGCACTTCCTTCGCGCCGTCGACCTGCCCGGTCATCGTGATCGGCCACGGGTCCCAGACGATGCCCGCGTCGATGCCGCCGGTCTCCAGCGCGACCGCCATGTCCGGCGGCTCGGTGTTGACGATCTCGATGTCGCCGGCCTTCAGCCCCGCGTCGTCCAGCAGGCCGAGCAGGTAGAGGTGGTTGATGGAGCCCTCGGAGACGCCGATGCGCTTGCCGCGCAGGGTCGAGAGGTCCTTGCCGTCGATGCCGGAGTCGCCGCCGGCCACCACGGCCATCGTCTCGTCGATGCTGAGCTGCGAGGACGAGCCGGTGTAGTTGCCGACGAGCACCAGGTCGATGCCCTGCTGGGCGGCGGCGATGGCCGGGGTGCCGACCTGGACCACGTCGACCTCGCCGGCCTGCAGCGCGTTCAGCGCGTCGACGCCGGTCGGGTAGGGCTCCTTCAGCTTCACGTTGAGGTTCTGCTCGTCGAAGTAGCCCGCCTCGACGCCGGCCGGCAGGCCGATCTGGTCGATGGCGGAGACGTACCCGGCGGACAGCTTGGTCGGCTCGGTGCCGCCTGCGCCACCGTCGACGTCGTCGTCCACGGTCGAGTCGCTGCCGCAGGCGGCCAGCAGCAGGGCTCCCGAACAAGCCGCCGCCACTGCTATGTGACGTGTTGCGCGAAACATGAGTCTCTCCTGATCCGTACGGCTACGGGGCTGGTGTGGGAGCGCCGGGGAGCAGCGCGTCCACCGCGGCCCGGTGCGGAATCGGCAGGACCGCTCCCGGTCCGGTGGTGGTGAGCGCGGCGGCGACGGCCGCGTAGCGGGCCGCCTCCAGCGGTACGGCACCCTCCAGGAGCCGGGCCGCGAACGCGCCGTCGAAGGTGTCGCCGGCCCCAGAGGGGTCGACGGCCCGCACCGGGTGGGGCGGAATGCGGGTCACGGTGCCCTCGTGGGCCAGCAGGGCGCCCTGGTCGCCCATCTTGAGCACGACGATGCCGGGGCCGCGGCGCACGAAGGCGTCGAGGACCTCCTCGGGCTCGTGCAGGCCGGTGAGCAGCCTGCCCTCCTCCAGGTTCGGCAGTGCCACATCGCACAGCTCGATGCTGCGCATGACCACCGCGCGGGCCCGTTCGACGGGCCAGAGCGCGGGGCGGTAGTTGGGGTCGTAGCCGATCAGCGTGCCGCTGCCGCGGGCCAGTTCCATGGCGTGGAAGGCCGCGTCGCAGGCGGACGGGCTGATCGCCTGGGTGATCCCGGTGACGTGCAGCATGCGCGCCCGCGCGATCGCCTCGGCCGGCACGTCGGCCGGGGCGAGCCGGCTGGCCGGCGAGTCCGCGCGGTAGTACGTGAACCTGCTGGCCGCGGGCGTACGGGAGATGAAGTAGATCCCGGTACGCCCGCCCGCCTCCCGGACGACGTGCTCGGTGCCGACACCCTCGCGCTGCCACAGCCGCAGCAGGGCGTCGCCGAAGTCGTCGTCGCCGATGCGGGTGACGTATCCGGTGCGCGCGCCGGAGCGCTGCGCGGCCACCGCGAAGTTCGACGAGTCGCCGCCGTAGCCGACGGCGAAGTCGTCGCCGGGACCGACGGGCTCGCGGCCCTCGGCGCGGGCGTTGAACTCCAGCAGGGGCTCGCCGATGGCGAGGATGTCGTTGTCCATGTCCGCCGCCGTCAGATCCGCTGGTACTTCTCGAGGCCGCCGCGCAGCGAGCCGGACTCGCGGATGAGCCGGGTCTGCTCGCGCTCGCGCTCCTCGATGTCCGTGGCCAGCGCCAGCACCTCGGCGACCAGTTCCAGCGGCACGCACACGACGCCGTCGCTGTCGGCGACGATCAGGTCGCCGGGGCGTACGGACACGCCGCCGACCTCGACCGGCTCGTTGAGCGAGACGGTCCGGTAGCGGCCGACGGTGGTGGCCGGGACGGCGCCGCGGGCGTAGATGGGGAGTTCGGGGTAGTCGCGGCGGATCTCCTCGACGTCCCGTACCCCGGCGTCGAGTACGGCGCCGGCGATCTGGTTGGTGACGGCGCCCGCGGCCATCAGGCCGCCCCACACCGCGACGTCGGCGCCGCCCGCGGCGATGCAGATGACGCTGCCCGGCGCCGACTCGTCGATGGCGCGCAGCGCGTGCGTGGGGGGCTCCGACACGTGGGAGGGCACCTCCTGCACCGTCACCGCGGGGCCCACCAACTTGCCCGGCAGCACCGCTTTGATGCTTCCGGTGAGGTAGCCCCGTACGCCCTTCTGCTCCACGGCGTCCGCCACCGACGCGGTGGCTATGCCGTGGAAGGCCGCGATGGTCTCCGGCGGGATGGTCGTCGTCATCTCGTGTTGGCTCCGATCTCGTACGTGCGTGCTGTATCGCGGCGGCCGGGGTCTCAGCGCGACAGCCAGCCGCCGTCGACGGCCAGGACGTGGCCGTGGACGTAGTCGGCGGCGGGCGAGGCGAGGAACACCACGGGTCCCGCGATGTCGGCGGGGCGGCCCCACCGCCCTGCGGGGATGCGGGCGAGGATCTCGCTGCTGCGGACGCCGTCGGCGCGCAGCTCCGAGGTCACGGCGGTGTCGATGTAGCCGGGGGCCACGGCGTTGACGTTGACGCCGCGGCCGGCCCACTCGTTGGCCAGTGCGCGGGTCAGTCCGACGAGGGCGTGCTTGCTCGACGTATACGACGGGACGTACATCCCGCCCTGGAAGCTGAGCACCGACGCGATGTTGATGATCTTGCCGTAACCGCGCTCCAGCATGCCCGCGCCGATGGCCCGGGTCAGCTCGAATGCGGCGTGCAGGTTCAGCTCCACGACGTCGTACCAGTCGGCATCCCCGAATTCCGCGGCCGGGGCTCTGCGAATGAGCCCCGAATTGTTGACCAGAATGTCCAGGTCGAATCTCTCGACGAGTTGACTGATCTCACCTCTGCGGGCCCCGGCATCGGTCAGGTCGACGTGCACGCGAGTGACGGAAACTCCCAATTCAGCGGCCTCTTTGGCCACCGGATCGAGATTGTCGCGCTCCGACAGCAATACCAAGTCGGCGCCGACGGCCGCGAGTCCGAGCGCAACTGCACGCCCGATTCCGCTGCCCGCTCCCGTAATGAGCGCACGACGGCCGTGCAGATCCCCGGTCGGGGAATCGGACTCCTCCGTCAACGCCCCTCTCCCTTCATTCGGTCCCAGCCGTGCATGGTTCCGGCTACGGAAACATTAGAAGCGGACTGCCAGGGCGTTAAGACTGAATTGCGAATGACAGTATTCGCAAAGCTGATGTGCCGGGCCGCACCGGACGGATACGTACGCACGCCCGGTCACGCCGCGGCGGGCACCGCGTGGGTGCCGGCCGGGATCCGGGCCCGGACGATGGCGCGGAGCAGCGTACGGGCCGACGGCGTGAGCGGCCGCGAGGAGTCCCAGCAGACCGCCACGCGGCGCTCCGGAGCCCCCTTCAGCCGCCGTACGCGGACGCCGTCGACGTCGGCGACCTGGGCGGCCAGCGAGTTGGTCACGCCGACGCCGATGCCCTGGCGCACCATCGAGACCAGCGTCTGCGGCTGGTTGGTGGCCTGCACGGGCTCGATCTCGTGGCCGTTGTCACGGAAAGTCCGGTACGTCTCGAAGTCGGGCGTCTCCGGGGCGTCGAGCCGGCCGATCGAGACGATCGGGTGCTCGGCGACGGCGTCGACGGACAGCGGGTCCGGCACCTCGGCCAGCGGGTGCTCGCTGGGGTGGATGGCGACCAGCGACTCGCCCCACAGCAGCCGGCTGCGTACCGAGGCGGAGGACGGCGGGGGCGACATCGGGCGCAGATACACGTCGACGGCGCCGGAGGTGAGGGCGTCGTCGAGCTCCAGCGTCGACCGCTCCACCAGCACCACCCGCACCTCGGGGCTCGTCCGCGCCAGGCCCTGCAGCAGGGCGGGCACGAACGCGGCGCTCGCGCTCGGGTACGAACCGAGCGTCACCACGCCGCGGGCGCCGCTGCGCCACGGGGCCATCGCGGCCTCCGCGGACTCCAGCGCGCGCAGTATCTCGTGGGCGTGGTCGGCGAGGACGACGCCGGCCTCGGTCAGCTCCACGGGGCGCTTGCGGCGGTCGAAGAGGGGCAGGCCGATCTCGCGCTCCAGCGCGGCGACGTGCATGCTGACGCGGGGCTGCGACCTCTTGGTGGACTCGGCCGCGGCGACGAAGCTCCCCGTTTCGATGACCGCGAGGAAGGAGACGAACCATTCCAGCCTGACATCCGGGTTCAACATCTTGCCCTCACTCCGCACCGAAGCAGCGCGTCTTCCCGCCCAAACCAGCCCGACCCAGCCCGATCAGCACAACGGCACCAGTGATCAACAGCCGTCCTCAGGCTAAGTTGCGGGCTAGCGGGGGGCAACAGTCGTGCACCGCGTAATGCTCGTGACAGCCATATCCGCCCGCCGAATGCCGCTATTCGAAAGTCGGCCCTTGACCAGCATTCGGACAACTGGCTTCGTGGGGGGATGGCCAATGAAGTAGCCCCCGCCGTCATCGCGGCGACCACGTCGCTGCCGCCCGAACTCGCCGTCGCCGCCGTCCCCGAGGACGAGCGCGTGTGGGTGCCGCAGGCGCCCAATGTGTGGTTCCGGCCGCTGCTCTTCAATACGGTGACGGGCCAGTGGTGCAACCTCCTGAAGGTCACCGCCGCCGGCATCGTCTCCCGGCACCGGCACCCGGGCGCGGTCTTCGGGTACGTGATCAAGGGCAAGTGGCACTACTACGAGCACCCGTGGGTGGCCGAGCAGGGTCACTTCGTCTACGAGCCGCCGGGCGAGATCCACACGCTGGCGGTGCCGGAGGACTGCGCGGAGATGATCACGTTCTTCAACATCAGCGGCGCGATGATCTACCTGGACGAGGAGAACCGGAACACGGGCTACGAGGACGTGTTCACCAAGATCGACATGGCCCGCGCCCACTACGCGGAGAACGGCCTGGGCGCGGACTACGTGGACCAGTTCATCCGCTGACGCCCCGCGGGCCGGCACGTACGGACGGGGCGGCGGAGCGCGGCAGGCCGCGGACGCCGGCCCCGGCGGTGCGTGCGGGACGCGGCGGCGCACGCGTGCGGGCCGCGGACGCGGATACGCGGCTGACCCCCGTCCTGCGTCCCGCGTACGTCGCCGACGCGAGCACCCTCGTAGCCGCGCGTACCTCGCGGACGCGACCGCCGTCGATCGAAGTGCACCGCGGACGCGGACACGGCCGTAGGAACGCGTACGCCGCGGACAGGAGCACTCCCTGGCCCGCTCGCACGACCGCGGTCACGGACGCCCGCGCGCCCACGCCGCGGCGCGCTCTCCCGGCTCCGGTACGCCCCGCGCGTACCGGCACCGGCGAGGCGTCCCGAGGCGCCGGCGCCGAAGTAGTGCACGCGCGCGCTTCGGCGACGGGGCCCGGCAGGTGTGCCGGCGCCGTCCCGCACCGGGCGCCGTACGGGCGCACGGCCCGGCTCGGCAGCCGCCTTCAGCCACACGTACCGCGGGCGACCCGCCCTGCCGGCAGCGGCGGCGCCCGGCGGGAACGATCGGCGACCTGCACCACGCACGCACGCCTGCCGCAGCCCGCGGCAGCGCACACGCTGCCCCTCGCACCCCGGCGCCGCGACCGGCCCGGCCCTCCCGGCAACCGCCCGACGGCGGCGCCCCCGCAGGGATTCAGCGGCGGCGGTCTTCGCGGCCTTCTTCGCCGCGGGGGCCCAGGAGTTCGTCGGCCAGGGAGGGGAGGTCGTCCAGGGGAGTCTCCTCCGCCCAGTCCGGGCGGGGGCGGCGGCGGTCCTGGTCCTCCGGGTCCGGGACCTGCGGCACCTGGAGCGTCTCCTCCGCGTCCGGGTCCGGCACCTGCGGCAGGACGCGGGTCTCCTCCGCGTCGCGCGCGGCGTCCCTGCGTGTCTGCGGCAGCCGGGACGTCTCCTGCACGTCCGGCTCACCGGTCAGCGGCAGCGGCTGCGTGGTGTCGTTCGAGGCACCCGCACCCGCACCCGCGGCCGAAGCCGCGGCCTCCGCCGCCAGCCGCTCCTGCTCCGCGCGCAGCAACGCCTCCTCCGCCTTGCGCTGCTTCTCCTTGCGGCGCTCCTCGGCCTCCCGGCGCAGCCGCGCCTCCTCCTCGGCCTGCCGCCGGATCCGCTCCTCCTCGGCGCGGCGCGCGGCCTCCTCGGCCTCGCGGCGCCTGCGCTCCTCTTCCGCCTGGCGGCGGGCCTCCTCGGCGCGCTGCCGGGCCAACTCGGCCTCGCGCTCGGCCTCCAGCCGCTTGGCCTCCTCGATCTCGCGCCGCTTGCGCTCCTCTTCCTCCCGGCGCAGCCGCTCCAACTGCTCCTGCCGCTCCCGCTCCAGCCGCTCTTCCTCGGCCTTGCGCGCGGCTTCCTCGGCCTCCCGGCGCTTGCGCTCCTCCTCGGCCTTGCGGCGGGCCTCCTCCTGGGCGCGCACCTCCTGCTCCGACAGCGGCAGGATCTGGTCCAGGCGGTGCCGTACGGCGGTGGTGACGACCCCGGGGTCCTGCCCGGCGTCGATCACCAGGTAGCGCCCCGGGTCCGCGGCGGCCAGCGCCAGGAACCCCGCGCGCACCCGCTCGTGGAACTCCGGCGGCTCCGACTCCAGCCGGTCCGGCGCCTCGGTGAACCGCTCCCGCGCCGTCTCCGGCGCGATGTCCAGCAGCACCGTCAGATGCGGTACGAGCCCGCCGGTGGCCCAGCGGTTGATCCGCGCCACCTCGGTGGGCGACAGCTCGCGCCCGCCGCCCTGGTACGCGACGGAGGAGTCGATGTACCGGTCGGTGATGACCACCGCGCCGCGCTCCAGCGCGGGCCGGACGAGCCCGTCCACGTGCTCCGCGCGGTCCGCCGCGTACAGCAGGGCCTCCGCGCGGTGCGAGATCCCGGCGGTGGAGACGTCGAGCAGGATGGAGCGCAGCCGCTGCCCGATGGACGTGGCCCCCGGCTCGCGGGTGACGACGACCTCGTGGCCCTTGTCCCTGATCCACTGCGCCAGCGCCTCGACCTGCGTGGACTTCCCGGCCCCGTCGCCGCCCTCGACGGCGATGAAGAACCCGCTCTCCGCCAGCCCCTCGTCCGGGTCCGCGCCACGCAGCGCCTCGCGCAGATCGACGCGGAGCGGCACGCCCTGCCGGTCGTCGGTGCGCACCAGCACCAGCACCGCCACCGGCAGCAGCAGCGCCCCGGCCAGCATGTACGTGAACGCCGCGCCGCCGTGCGCGAAGACCAGGTCGCCCGCCTCCAGGCGGTGCCTGCCGATGGCGGCGGCCAGCAGCGGCGCGCCGATCAGCGCGAGCGCGACGGCCACGCGCGAGACGGCGTGCAGGTGGTCGACGAGGCGGGGCCTGCGGGCCTCCTCGGTCTCCTGCTCCAGCAGCGCGTGCCCGGTGGCGGCGGCGACGCCCGCGGCCGTCCCGGCCAGCAGCGCGCTCAGCACCCCGGTCGCCGCGTCGGCCACCAGGCCGACGAGCAGCAGCCCGATACCGGCGACGCCGACGGCCAGCGCCAGCAGCCGGCGCCGCGACAGCCCCGGCAGCACCCGCGGCGCCGTCCGCACGCCGAGCACGGGCCCGGCGGTGGCGGCGAGCGCCAGCAGCGCGTACGCGATGGTGCCGTCGATGTCGTACGCCTCCTGCGCCTGCAGGACGGCGAGCGCCACGGACGCGGCGAGCGCGGCGGCCGCGGCGGCGCAGGCGGCGACGAGCAGCGGCACCGCGCCCGTACGCCCGCGCTCGGGACCGCCGTCCGCGGCACGCGGCCGGCGCAGCCCCTCCAGCGGGGAGCGCGCCCGCGCCCCGCCGTCCGGCAGCTCCATGAAGAACAGCACCGAGACCGACGCCGCGAAGAGCCCGGCGGCAAGATACGAGCCCAGCGCACCCGGGTGCCCGTCGAACCAGTCGAACCCGGAGCCCAGCAGCCGGCCGATCCACGCCGTCACCAGCAGCGCGGCGGCACCGAGCGGCAACGCCCCGTACCCCGTGCGCAGCGACAGCCGGCGCAGCGCCGCGCCGTGGTCGGGCAGCGGCCTTATCGCCGCGCCCTCGGGCGGCGGCGCGGGCAGCAGCACGGGGGCGACGCTGTCCTTCGCGACGATCCACACCCGCTCGGCCGCGCCGGCGACGAAGACGGTGACGAGGATCCAGGTCAGCGCCGAGTCCTGGGTCCAGTCGATCCACAGCGGGGCGACGATGAGCAGCCCTACGCGCACCACGTCCGCGCCGACCATCGTCCAGCGCCGGTCCAGCTTCCCGGACCCGGACAGCAGCGACCCGACCGGGCCGAGCAGCACGGCGCCGAAGACGATCGTCGACAGCAGCCGGACCGCGAAGACCACGCTGACCGTGACCGCCGCGCCGCGGTAGCCGCCGCCGAACGAGTCGGCCGCGAGCCCTGCCTGGAGCGCGAGCAGCACGAGGACGAGCATCGCCAGCGCGTCCGCGGTGGCACTCGTGAGATGGGCGCCCCACAGCCGCCTCAGTGACGGCACGCGCAGCAGCGCCCGCACGGCGCGCTCGCGCGAGTCCGCGACAAGGCTCTCGGTGGGGTCCGGCGCTGTCGTCGGCTGGTCGGCTCGCATGCGGTCAGCCTAGCGGGACGGGCCGGACCGGCGAGCTCCGCACGAACACTTGCCCGGTTCTGTGGATTACCGGCCGGTTGTGGACAATCCGCGGCCTCCGCCCCCCGGCGGGCGCTACATGTCCTCGTCCGGCACGTCCGCCTTCGCCGACACCGTCTTCTTCGTCGTCGCCTTCTTCGCCGCCGCCGTCTTCGTCCCGGCAGGCTTCTTCGCCGCGGTCTTCGACGCCGTCTTCTTCGCGGCGGTCTTCTTCGCCGCCGCCTTCTTGGCCGGCGCCTTCTTCGCGGGAGCCTTCTTCGCCGCCTTCTTGGCGGTCTTCTTCGCCGGCCCCTTCGCCCGCTTCTCCGCCAGCAGCTCGAACCCGCGCTCCGGCGTGATCGACTCCGGCTCGTCCCCGCGCCGCAGCGTCGCGTTCGTCTCGCCGTCCGTCACGTAGGGACCGAAGCGCCCGTCCTTGACCACCACCGGCTTGCCGCTCGCCGGGTCCTCGCCCAGCTCCTTCAGCGGCGGCTTGGCCGCGGCCCGGCCGCGCTGCTTGGGCTGGGCGTAGAGCGCGAGCGCCTCCACCAGCGTGACCGTGAAGAGCTGGTCCTCGCTCTGCAGCGAGCGCGAGTCGGTGCCCTTCTTCAGATACGGGCCGAACCGCCCGTTCTGCGCGGTGATCTCCGTGCCGCTCTCCGGGTCGGTGCCCACGACCCGCGGCAGCGACAGCAGCTTCAGCGCGTCCGCCAGCGTCACCGTGTCCAGCGACATCGACTGGAACAGCGACGCCGTCCGCGGCTTCACCGCGTTCTTGCCGGACTGCGGCGTGCCCTCGGGCAGCACCTCGGTCACGTACGGCCCGTAGCGCCCGTCCTTGGCGACGATCTCGCGCCCGCTGTCCGGGTCGGTGCCCAGCTCGTACGCCCCGCTGGGCTTGTCGAGCAGCTCCTCGGCCAGCTCCACGGTCAGCTCGTCCGGCGGCAGTTCGTCCGGCACGTCCGCGCGCCGGTGCTCGTCGGTGTCCCGCTCGCCGCGCTCGACGTACGGCCCGTAGCGCCCGACGCGCAGCACGATCCCCTCGCCCACCGGGAACGTGGAGACCTCCCGGGCGTCGATCGCGCCCAGGTCCGTGACCAGCTCCTTCAGCCCCGCGAGGTGGTCGGCGCCGGCCCGCTCCTCGGCGGGGGTGGCGACGTCGTCCGTACCGAAGTAGAAGCGCCGCAGCCACGGCACGGCCTCCGCCTCGCCGCGCGCGATGCGGTCGAGGTCGTCCTCCATCTTGGCGGTGAAGTCGTAGTCGATGTAGCGGCCGAAGTGCTTCTCCATCAGGCCGACGACGGCGAAGGAGAGGAAGGACGGCACCAGGGCCGTGCCCTTCTTGAAGACGTAGCCGCGGTCCAGGATCGTGCCGATGATCGAGGCGTACGTGGACGGGCGGCCGATCTCCCGCTCCTCCAGCTCCTTGACCAGCGTCGCCTCGGTGTAGCGGGCGGGCGGCTTGGTGGCGTGCCCGTCAGCGGTGATCTCCTCGGCGCTCAGCCGGTCGCCCTCGGCGAGCTGCGGCAGCGGCCGGTCGCGGTTGTCGAGGTCGGCGGAGGGGTCGTCGGAGCCCTCGACGTACGCCTTCATGAAGCCGTGGAAGGTGATGACCCGGCCGGAGGCGGAGAACTCGGCGTCCCGCCCGTCGGCCGCCGTGCCGCCCAGCTTCACCGTCACGGACTGCCCGGTGGCGTCCTTCATCTGCGACGCGACCGTGCGCATCCAGATCAGCTCGTACAGCCGGAACTCCGTGCCGGACAACCCCGTGTCCGCCGGCGTGCGGAAGCGGTCACCGGAGGGACGGATCGCCTCGTGCGCCTCCTGCGCGTTCTTCACCTTGCCCGCGTAGTTCCGCGGCCGGTCCGGCAGGTAGTCGCGCCCGTACAACTGCGTGACCTGCGCCCGCGCGGCGGCGACCGCGGTCTCCGACAGCGTCGTGGAGTCGGTGCGCATATAGGTGATGAAGCCGTTCTCGTACAGCCGCTGGGCCACCTGCATGGTGGCCTTGGCGCCGAGCCCCAGCTTGCGCGACGCCTCCTGCTGCAGCGTCGTCGTACGGAACGGGGCCGAGGGCGAGCGCCGGTACGGCTTCGCCTCGACGCTGCGTACGGCGAAAGCCGTGTCCTGCAGCGCGGCGGCCAGCGCGCGGGCGCTCTCCTCGCTCAGGTGCAGCACGTCGGCCGAGGAACCGCTCTTGAGCTGCCCGTCCTGACCGAAGTCGCGGCCCTGGGCGATCCGGCGGCCGTCGACCGCGGAGAGCTTGGCGCCGAAGCTGCGCGGGTCGGTGGCGTCACCGGCGCGGCCGGTGGCGAAGACGCCGGCCAGGTCCCAGTACTCGGCGGAGCGGAACGCGATGCGCTCGCGCTCCCGCTCGACGACGAGGCGGGTGGCGACGGACTGGACCCGGCCGGCGGAGAGCCGGGGCATGACCTTCTTCCACAGCACCGGCGAGACCTCGTACCCGTACAGCCGGTCGAGGATGCGGCGGGTCTCCTGGGCGTCGACGAGCTTCTGGTTGAGCTGGCGCGGGTTGGCGACGGCCTGGCGGATCGCGTCCTTGGTGATCTCGTGGAAGACCATCCGGTGGACCGGGACCTTGGGCTTCAGCACCTCCAGCAGGTGCCACGCGATGGCCTCGCCCTCGCGGTCCTCATCCGTCGCGAGATACAGCTCGTCCGACTCCGCCAGCAGTTTCTTCAACTTGCTGACCTGTTGTTTCTTATCGCTGTTCACGACATACAGCGGCTCGAAGTCGTGATCGACGTTCACGCCGAGCCGCGCCCAGGACTCCCCCTTGTATTTCGCCGGCACCTCGGCGGCGCCGTTCGGGAGATCGCGGATGTGCCCGACGCTCGACTCGACCTCGTAGCCGGGGCCCAGATAGCCCTTGATCGTCTTCGCCTTGGCAGGCGACTCCACGATGACGAGTCGGCGGGTCTTGCTGGTGGCGGACAACTTCGGCTCTCTCTTCTCCGGTCGGAAGCTGGCAGCGATCTGGTGGGGGGATTCGCGGCGATCTTGCCGGTGGTCGTTATCGGTGGGCCTTGTGGGACCTCTTGTGGACGGCCGTGCGGTTCGTACGTCGCTGTGCTGGGCGTTGCTGCGGAGTGTGACGGTACAACCCGCCCCCGTGTCAAGCGGCTAAAACCCGGGGCGCCACTCGAACGGTAACCCGACAAGCCGCCTAGCTCCCGCACAGGGCACATTCCGGTCGTGGTGGCCTGTATCGCACAGCCCCTTGACAGCAGCCAGTACTACGGATGGGAGTATGGGCGTCCGACCGCGCCGCGAGGCCCGTTCGGAGCCCACCACTTCAGACATCCGACCGGGGGGACGTACCAGTGTCCGATCCGTATCAGAATCCTTATGGCCAGCAGCCCGGACAGCCGGGCCAGCCCGGGCAGCCGGGCCAGCAGCCCCAGCCGGGATACGGCTATCCGCAGTACGGCCAGCAGGACCCGAACCAGAACCCGTACGCGCAGCAGGCGGGCCAGCAGCCGGGGTACGGCTACCCGGGTGGTCAGCCCGGCGGCCTCCCGCAGGCTCCGGCCGCGGCGGCGGGCTACGACCCGAACGCTCCGTACGGCTACGACCCGCATGGCCGTCCGTACTCGGACAAGTCCAAGATCGTCGCGGGCGTGCTGCAGCTCTTCATCGGCACGCTGGGCATCGGCCGCTTCTACACCGGGCACACCGGCATGGCCATCGCCCAGCTCCTCACCTGCGGCGGCGTGGGCATCTGGGCCCTCATCGACGGCATCATGATCCTCGTCAGCGACGACAAGACCGATGCCAAGGGCCGGGTCCTCCGCTCCTGACGCCGTCGGCCCTCCGGCGCCCCCTGGGCACCCGGACCCGCCGCCTCCCGTTTCCCCGCGACCGGAGACGGCGGGTGCCGCGCGCCCGCGGCCGGCGGAGGGCGTACGGCGCAGGAGCGCGGCGCGCGCACGGCGGCTGCTGCGCCGGCCGGCCACCGCACCGCTCGCGCTGGCGGCGGCGGGGGCCGCGGGCGCGGCGTACCTCTACGGCACGAACCCCCACGAGCCGGGGCACTGGCTGCCCCGCTGCCCGTTCAACTGGGCCACGGGACTGGACTGTCCCGCCTGCGGCGCTACCCGCATGGCGTACGACCTCCTCCACGGCGACCTCGGCTCCGCCTTCCAGAGCAACGCCCTGATGCTGCTGCTCGGCCTGCCGTTCGCGGCGCTGCTCTACGGCCGCTGGTTGTACGAGGGCCTGCGCGGACGCCGCTGGCGGCCGTCCTTCGGGCGGCTCGGCACGGCGGCGGTGCTGGGCGTGGCGGTGGTGTGGGCCGTCGTGCGGAACGTGGCGTGACCCCGCCCCGACGCGGGCCGGTCCGCGCGGACTCAACCCGCCGGGGCCAGGAACCCCTGCTCGACCAGCAGCCTGATCATCTCCGGCGTACGCTCCCGCAGCGCCGCCGGGTCCGCCGACAGCACCTGGGCGATGGCGTCCAGGATGACCCCGGCGGCCAGCGTGCCGTCGCACGCGCCGGCGAAGCCCGCGGAGACCGTGTCCACCCGCGTCGCCCGCCGCATCCCCAGCTCCCGGCGCAGCACCACGTGCTCCGGGTCCTCCTCACCCGGCCGGCCCACCTGCTCCTGCACCACGTCGTCCGCGAGCCGGAACGTCGTCGCGAGCAGCGCCGCGTCGTCCGTACGGCGCAGGAAGTCCTGCCGCGCGAAGTGCTCCACCACGGCCGCGCCGAGCGGCTGTTCGACGGCGTGCGGCCAGTCCTCGACGGTGACCGCGGGGTCGGCCGCGTCCGTACGGCGCAGGGTGATCCAGCCGAAGCCGACCGCGCGGGTGCGGGTGGCGGCGAAGGCGTCGAGCCAGTCGTCGTAGCGGGCGGCGTAGGCCGCGGGATCGGCGTGGTCGCCCGCGTCGCGCAGCCACAGCTCCGCGTACTGCGTGACGTCCTGCACCTCCCGCTGCACGATCCACGCGTCGCAGCCGGGCGGCACCCAGCCCGCGACCCGCTCGCGCCAGTCCTCGTCCTCGACGTGCTGCCAGTTGGCGAGGAACTGGCAGTAGCCGCCCTCGGCGAGGTGTCCCGCGGCCCCGGCGACCAGCGTGCGGCACAGCTCGTCGCCGGCCATGCCGCCGTCGCGGTACGTCAGCCGGGCGGCGGGCGAGATGACGAACGGCGGGTTGGAGACGATCAGGTCGTACCGCTCGCCGGCCACCGGCTCGAAGAGCGACCCGGCCCGCAGGTCCGCGGCGGGCGCGCCGGAGAGGGCGAGCGTGAGCCGGGCGCAGTCGAGGGCGCGCGGATTGACGTCGGTGGCGGTCACGGCGTCGGCGCGGGCACCGGCGTGCAGCGCCTGGATCCCCGAGCCGGTGCCGAGGTCGAGCACCCGGCCGCCGTCGAGCGGCACGGTGAGCCCGGCGAGCGTCGTGGAGGCGCCGCCGACGCCGAGGACGAGATCCGCGCCGGACGAACCGGGTGCCCCGGTTCCGTACCCACCGGCCCGCCGCGCCCCGGCCGCACCCCCCACCGCGCAGCCCAGGTCCGAGACGATCCACCAGTCCTGCCCCTCGGGGCCGCTGTACGGCCGGACGTCGACCACGGCCCGTACCGCCTCGCCGTCCTCCCGCACCCAGCCGTCCGTGAGGCACGCGGCCAGCGGCAGCACCGCCTCGGCGTGCTCCCGGGGGACGGCGTGCCGGAGGAGGAAGAGCCGGGTCAGGGTGGCGAGCGGCGGCGGCGTCCCGCCGGGCGGCCACCGGGTGGCCCGCTCGGCGGGGACGGTCTCGCTGCGCGCGAGTGCCGCGTACGCGGGCGCGCCCAGGAGGTCCAGCAGGCCGTCGGCCGTGAAGCCCGCCGCCAGCAGCGCCGCACGCAGCTCGGCGGCGCTGTCGGGGAAGGGGAAGTCGGGGAGGGGGAGATCGTCGGTCGCGCTCACGGGCACCATTGTGCTGCCGCCGCGGCCGCGCCGCCGACCAGCCCGCCGCGTCCCCCTACGCCTTCTGCGACGGCTTGGCCTTCGACTTCTGGCAGCCCTCCTGCTCGGCCAGCGCCTGTCCGACCTCGCCCGCCTGCAGCTTGTTCAGCGCCTCGTCGCCGCTCTTGCTGATCTTGTCGGCCTCGCCCGCCAGCTCGCGCAGGCCCTCCGCGAACGCCGCCTGGTCCTTGACGTCCAGGTCCTCCACCTGCTTCTGCAGGTCCGCGTACGCGGCCGCCACCTGCTGCAGCTCGGTCACGGCACCGCCGTGGGTGTTCTTGCCGTCGTCGACCGGCGGCGCGCCCACCTTGTTCACGGCCTTGCTCATGGCCGTGTACGCCTCGGAGATCTCACCGAACGCCTGGGCGTCCGCCTCCTGCACCTTGGCCGGGTCCTTCTCGGTCGTCGCCTCGCTGATGGCGAGGTTGGCCTGGTCCCGCTTCTGCAACTCCGGCTGGATCCGGTCGCAGAGGGAGCCCGCCCACTTCTGGACCTCCGCCCCGTTGTCATCGCTGCAGCCGGCCGCCGCGAGCAGCGTGACGGCGGCACCGGCCAGGGCGGCGGCAAGCTTCTTGTTCACCGGATCATCCCTTCGAGACTGAGACACCCGGAACATACACCGGCACCCCGCCGGTACGACGAATCGCCGTGGCCGCTCGCCGCGTCGTGCACCATTTGCCACAACTGCCATATCAGATCACTGCAGTCACAGGAGTAACGGCGCTCCGGCCGGGAACCACCACACCCCGCCGGCCGGGAGCGGTGTCGCCTCCCGGCCGGCGGGGTGTGGTGCAGTGGCCCGGTCTCAGCCGTTGACCACCGCCGGGTCGGTCGACGACGTCGGCGACGGGCCGGTGGGAGCCGTGGTCTCCGACTCCTCGTCACCGACCGCGATGCCGCGGCGCTTGGAGACGTACACGGCACCGGCGATGATCCCGATGGCCGCGACCGCGATGACGGTCCGTACCCCGAGGTTGGCGTCGTCGCCGTAGGAGAACTTCACCACCGCGGGCGCGATCAGCAGCGCCACCAGGTTCATCACCTTGAGCAGCGGGTTGATCGCCGGGCCCGCGGTGTCCTTGAACGGGTCGCCGACCGTGTCGCCGATCACCGTGGCGGCGTGGGCCTCGCTGCCCTTGCCGCCGTGGTGGCCGTCCTCGACGAGCTTCTTGGCGTTGTCCCAGGCACCGCCCGAGTTGGCCAGGAAGACCGCCATCAGCACGCCCGCGCCGATGGCACCGGCGAGGAACGAGGCCAGCGCGCCGACGCCGAACGTGAAGCCGACCGCGATCGGCGCCATGACGGCGAGCAGACCCGGCGTACGCAGCTCGCGCAGCGCGTCCCGGGTGCAGATGTCGACGACCTTGCCGTACTCCGGCTCCTCCGAGTAGTCCATGATCCCCGGGTGCTCGCGGAACTGCCGGCGCACCTCGAAGACCACCGCGCCCGCGGAGCGGGAGACGGCGTTGATCGCCAGCCCGGAGAAGAGGAAGACGACCGCGGCGCCGAGGATGAGGCCGACGAGGTTGTTCGGCTGCCCGATGTCCAGGCTGAGGGCCAGCGGGTTGCCGACGTTCGTCGCCTCCGACACCGCCTCGTTGACCGCGTCGCGGTACGAGCCGAAGAGCGCCGCCGCCGCGAGGACCGCGGTGGCGATGGCGATGCCCTTGGTGATGGCTTTGGTCGTGTTGCCGACCGCGTCCAGGTTGGTGAGGACCTGGGCGCCGTCGCCCTCGACGTCGCCGGACATCTCGGCGATGCCCTGGGCGTTGTCGGAGACCGGGCCGAAGGTGTCCATCGCGACGATGACGCCGACGGTGGTCAGCAGTCCGGTGCCGGCCAGGGCGACCGCGAAGAGCGCCAGCATGATGGACGTACCGCCGAGCAGGAACGCACCGTAGACGCTGAGGCCGATGAGGACCGCGGTGTAGACGGCGGACTCCAGGCCGATGGAGATGCCGGAGAGCACCACCGTGGCCGGACCGGTGAGCGAGGTCTTGCCGATGTCCCGTACGGGACGGCGGTTGGTCTCGGTGAAGTAGCCGGTGAGCTGCTGGATGACCGCCGCGAGCACGATGCCGATGGCGACCGCGACGAGCGCGAGCACCTGCGGGTTGCCGTCGTGCTCGGCGATGCCGGCGCCGACGCCGTCGAGGTCCGCGTACGACGAGGGGAGGTACGCGAAGACGGCGATGGCCACCATCACCAGGGAGATCACCGCGGAGATGAAGAAGCCGCGGTTGATGGCGGTCATGCCGCTGCGGTCGCTGGCCTTGGGCGCCACGACGAAGACGCCGATCATGGCCGTGACCACGCCGATCGCCGGGACGATCAGCGGGAAGGCGAGACCGGCGTCACCGAGGGCGACCTTGCCCAGGATGAGCGCGGCGACGAGGGTGACGGCGTACGACTCGAAGAGGTCGGCCGCCATGCCGGCGCAGTCGCCGACGTTGTCGCCGACGTTGTCGGCGATGGTGGCGGCGTTGCGCGGGTCGTCCTCGGGGATGCCCTGCTCGACCTTGCCGACGAGGTCGGCGCCGACGTCCGCGGCCTTGGTGAAGATGCCGCCGCCGACGCGCATGAACATCGCGATCAGCGCGGCGCCGAGGCCGAAGCCCTCCAGCACCTTGGGTGCGTCGGCCGCGTAGACGAGCACGACGCTGCACGCGCCGAGCAGGCCGAGGCCGACGGTGAACATGCCGACGACGCCGCCGGTGCGGAACGCGAGCTTGGTCGCCTCATGGCTGACCGCGGTGAGGTCCTTGGCGGGCTCGCCCTCGCGCGGGGTGGCCGCACGCGCGGCGGCCGCCACGCGCACGTTGCTGCGGACCGCGAGCCACATGCCGATGTACCCGGTCGCGGCCGAGAATCCGGCACCGACCAGGAAGAAGATCGAGCGTCCCGCCCGCTCCGACCAGTCGTCCGCGGGCAACAGGAAGAGCAGGAAGAACACCACGGCCGCGAAGATGCCGATGGTGCGCAACTGGCGGGCCAGATAGGCGTTTGCACCTTCCTGTACCGCCGCCGCGATCTTCTTCATATTGTCCGTGCCCTCGCCGGCGGCGAGTACCTGACGGAGCAGCACCACGGCGACCGCGAGTGCGGCAAGCGCGACCACGGCGATGATCGCCACGATGGCCCGGTTGCCGCTGGTGAGTTCCACGGCCAGTAGGTGGTCCTGCTGTAGTGGGGTGAAATGCCCCGCCATTCGTCCTCCTTGACGTACGGCACATGGGCGCGCGGCAGCCCCGACTGCGGGTATGGGCGGTCGGGGTTTGGGCGGCCGCAGCGCTCAGGCGTCCTGAGCTGCAAGTTGTGGACGGATTGTAGGGAGCGGAACTAGATCAAAACAGAGCGTCCCCGGGGGAATTCGGCTCCGACGACGATCAATGCGGTGACGAGCGTCTGTCAATTCGCTCGAAAGAGGGATGCGGGAACGGCGGGGCAATGCCGGGAAAATGATCTCGGACTCCGGAGAAAGCGCTGATCAGAAGCCCCTTGATCTTGAAATGCCCGGGTCAAGGGGTGGGTTGGGGGAGGGCCGGGGGCGGCGGGGGCGGGTGGTTCGGCGGTTGGCCGGAGTCGATCGGGGCCGGGCGGGGAAGCCGCAGGGTGACAGGGGTTTGCCGTACGGCCCGGGGAGCCCGGGGGCGGCTCGGGGCCGGGTACGGGCGGGGCGGGCGCGGGCGGATCGGGCCGGGCGCGGGTGGGCCGGTTCTGCCGTACGCGCCCCGGACAGCCGCACGTGCCGCTCAGACCGGCCTGCGGGCCGCAGACCGGCGTACGGGCCTCAGTGCGCCGTACGCGCCCCAGGGCGGCCGTACGGGGATCAGGCCGCGCTACGGGGCATGGAACCGCCGTACGGCCCGCAGAGGGGCCGTACGCGCGTCAGGAGCCGGCTGCCGCGGGGGCGGCCGGCCAGCTCATCCGGATCGTGCCGCCGGACTCGCCCGCGGTCACCTCGACGTCGTCGACCAGCCCGCTGATGACCGCGAGACCCATCTCGTCGTCTATGTCCGACTCGTCGCCGCCCGGGCCGTGCGCGTTCCCGTCGCCGTCGGGGTCCGGGTGGGTCTCGGCGGTGCTGCGGGCCGCGGGCACGTGGCCGGGAACGGTCGGCGCGTCGTCGCCGACCTCGATGGAGAACTTCTTCTCCTCCTCGGTGAGCACCACCCGCACGGGACCCGAGAGGCCGTTGTGCTGGTGCAGGCCCACGGCGCGCAGACAGGCTTCGCCCACGGCGAGGCGCACCTCGTCGAGCACGGCCTCGTCCACACCCGCCCGGCGCGCGACCGCGGCCGCCACCAGGCGGGCCGTGCGGACGTGCTCGGGAAGGGCACTGAAGCGCAATTCCACGGTGGGCATGCCATCCCCTTCACGTCATCCCACGCCATCCCGTACGCCACGGGATGCATCCGTACCGGAGCCAGCCGCGGAGGGACCCGGCGCGCGGCCCGGTCCCTCCGCCTGTGCGGCGTCCTGTGTCAGTCCTTCGCGGCGACGGCTTCGTCGACCGATGTGTGGATGGGGAAGACCTTGGTCAGGCCCGTGATACGGAAAATCTTCAGGATGCGCTCCTGGTTGCAGACCAGGCGCAGCGAGCCCTCGTGGGCTCGGACCCGCTTCAGTCCGCCGACGAGGACACCCAGGCCGGTGGAGTCGAGGAAGTCGACCCGCTCCATGTCGACGACCAGGTGGTAGCTGCCGTCGTTGACCAGCTCGACCAACTGCTCGCGCAGCTTGGGGGCGGTATACACATCAATCTCGCCACCGACTTCGACGACCGTGCGGTCGCCCACGGTACGAGTCGACAGGGACAGGTCCACGGATCCTCCAGCACCTTTCAGCGAGCGGCTGCCCCGGGCGTCCCCCGCCGTCCGGCCGGAGACGGATCGGCATCCGCCATGGCATTCAATCACTTACCCCCGGGCGTGCACGACGCCTTGGGGTCATTGTCCGTCGCATCGGTGACACACTCGTGCCGATGGACGCGAACGAGTGGAGGGACGCGAACGAGCCGGGGGCAGCCCCCGCGGCCGCCGGCACCCGGCCTGCGCACGTGCCCGGCGCGCGCTCCGGCGCACCGCACGTCACACCGGCAGGACCGCCCGACGGCACCCCGCCCGGCACGGCCGGCCGCACGACTGCGGACGGCACCGCGCCAGGTCCGGCGCATGTCACGCCCCGCACCGCGCTGCGCCGGCTCGCCGCCCGGGAGGACCGTGCCGCTCGCATCACTCATACGGAGCACCTGCCCCCGCGCGGCGGGCGCCATGCCGACTGGCCTGCCGGCATCCGTCCCGAGGTGGTCGGCGCCATCGAGGCTGCCGGAATCGCGCGGCCGTGGGCGCACCAGGCACGGATGGCCGCGTACGCGCTCGCGGGCGACTCGGTGATCGCCGCCACGGGCACGGCGTCGGGCAAGTCCCTGGCCTATCTGGCGCCCGTGCTCAGCGCGGCCCTCGACGGCTCCGAGGCCCCCAACGGGCGCGGCGCGACGGCCCTGTACGTGGCGCCGACCAAGGCGCTGGCCGCCGACCAACTGCGCGCGGTCAAGGCGCTGGCCGCCCCGCTCGGCAAGGCCGTCCGCCCGGCCGTCTACGACGGTGACACGCCCACCGAGGAACGCGAGTGGGTGCGCCTCTACGCCAACCTCGTCCTCACCAACCCCGACATGCTGCACCGCGGCATACTCCCGGCCCACTCCCGCTGGTCGTCCTTCCTGCGCGCGCTGCGCTACGTCGTGATCGACGAGTGCCACACCTACCGCGGCGTCTTCGGCTCCCACGTCGCCCAGGTCGTACGGCGGCTGCGCCGGCTCTGCGCCCGCTACGGCGCGGACCCGGTCTTCCTCCTCGCCTCCGCCACCGCGGCCGAGCCGGGGCGATCGGCGGAGCGGCTGACGGGACGGGCCGTGGCGGAGGTCACGGACGACGCGTCGCCGCGGGGGGAGGTCGCGTTCGCCCTGTGGGAGCCGCCGCTGACGGAGCTGCACGGCGAGCGGGGCGCGCCGGTGCGGCGCACGGCCACGGCGGAGTGCGCGGAGCTGCTGACGGACCTGGCGATCGCGGACGTACGGACCGTCGCCTTCGTCCGCTCCCGGCGCGGCGCGGAGCTGGTGGCGATGATCGCCCAGGACCGGCTGGCGGCCGTCGACCGGACGCTGGCCGACCGGGTCGCCGCCTATCGCGGCGGCTATCTGGCGGACGAGCGGCGGGCCCTGGAGGCCGCGCTGCAGTCCGGCGAGCTGCTGGGACTGGCCGCGACGTCCGCGCTGGAGCTGGGCGTGGACGTGTCGGGCCTGGACGCCGTGCTGATCGCCGGCTACCCCGGCACCCGCGCCTCCCTCTGGCAGCAGGCCGGGCGCGCGGGCCGGTCGGGGCAGGGCGCACTGGCGGTGCTCGTCGCGCGGGACGACCCGCTGGACACGTACCTGGTGCACCATCCGGAGGCGCTCTTCCGCCGTCCGGTGGAGTCCACGGTGCTGGACCCGGACAACCCGTACGTGCTCGCACCCCACCTGTGCGCCGCCGCCGCCGAACTGCCGCTGACCGACGCCGACTTCACCGGCGACACCGCGTGCTTCGGCGCCGGGGCGGCCGGGCTGCTGCCGCAGCTCGCCGACCGCGGGCTACTGCGCCGCCGGGGCACAGGACCCGGAGCCGCCTGGCACTGGACCCGGCGCGAACGGGCCTGCGACCTCACCGACATCCGCGGCGGGGGCGGCCGCCCCGTCGACGTCGTCGAGGACGGCACCGGCCGGCTGCTCGGCACCGTCGACGCCGCGGCCTCCCACGCCACCGTCCACGAGGGCGCCGTCCACCTCCACCAGGGCCGCACCTACGTGGTCCGCACCCTGGACCTGGAGGACAACGTGGCGCTCGTGGAGCGCGCCGACCCCCCGTACACCACCGTCGCCCGCGACACCACCTCCGTCTCCGTGCTGGAGACCGAGCGCGAGATCCCGTGGGGCGACGCCCGGCTGTGCTTCGGGTCGGTCGAAGTCACCAACCACGTGGTCTCCTTCCTGCGCCGCCGGCTGATCACCGGCGAGATCATGGGCGAGACGAAGCTCGACCTCCCTCCGCGGACGCTGCGCACCCGCGCCGTCTGGTGGACCGTGACCGACGACCAGTTGGACGCGGCGGACATCGCCCAAGAGCAGTTGGGCGGCGCCCTGCACGCGGCGGAGCACGCCGCCATCGGCATGCTGCCGCTCTTCGCCACGTGCGACCGCTGGGACATCGGCGGCGTCTCCGTACCCCTGCACGGCGACACCCTGCTGCCGACCGTCTTCGTCTACGACGGCCACCCCGGCGGCGCGGGCTTCGCCGAACGCGCCTTCGGCGTCGCCCGCGACTGGCTCGACGCGACCCGCGCGGCCATCGCCGCCTGCGAGTGCGAGTCCGGCTGCCCGTCCTGCGTCCAGTCCCCGAAGTGCGGCAACGGGAACGACCCGCTGGACAAGGCAGCGGCCGTACGCCTGCTGACGACGCTGCTGCGGGACGCAGGACAGGGAGCGGAGCACGCCGCAACGGAGGCGGCGCGGACGGAGGCAGCCGAGGCGGCGCGGACGGAGGCGGCGGACGCGGGCTGACGGACTCCCCCGGGCCGGGCAGGTCTGGCCCGGACCGAACGGACCGGCCGAATCCCCCGCCCGGCTCCGCGCCGGCAATGTCCTGCCCTCCCGCCGAAGCTCAGCCGGCGGCGTCGAGGCGGGCCCGCTGGTCCTCCGTCAGCTCCAGGTCCACCGCGGCCAGGCTCTCGTCCAGTTGGGCCACGGACGACGCGCCGACCAGCGGTATCACCGGCACCTCCCCGCCGATGAGCCAGGACAGCACCACCTGGTTGACCGTCGCCCCGGCCTCCTTCGCCACCGCCCGCAGCGCTTCCAGCCGCGCCGGCGTCCCCGGGTGGTCAAGCTCGTCCCCGAGCGGCTTGTCCGCGCGGACGTAGCCCCCGGCGAGCAGCGGCGAGTACGCGACGAGCGTGAGCCCGGGGTTGTGGCGCAGGTAGCTGAGCATCGCGCCGTCCACGCCGCCCGGGGAACCGTCCGGGTCGATCTCGCTGGGGCGGTCGGTGCGCCGGCGCAGGTAGGTGTGGTGGTACTGCAGCAGCTCGTATCCGGCGAGGCCGGAGGCCGCCGCGTGGACACGGGCCCGCTCCACCCGCCAGACCCACTGGTTGCTGACCCCCAGCAGCCCGGCGGAGCCCTCCGCCACGAGCGCGCCGAACGCCTCGACGGTCTCCTCCTGCGGGACGGTCATGTCGTCGATGTGCGCGTACAGGATGTCCAGCTTCTCCACCCCGAGCCGCTGCCGGCTCTCTTCTGCGGACTGCCGGATCACCTTCGCCGACAGGCCCTCGGGGTTGTCGACGTACGAGGTGCCGGGAGCGAGCGGCCGGGCACCGAGCTTGGTCGCGATGACCACCTCGTCCCCGATCCCCCGGCTGCGCCGCCACCGCCCGAGCAGGCTCTCGCTCTGGCCGCCCTGCGAACCGTCCACCCAGAACGCGTAGTTGTCGGAGGTGTCGACGAACGTGCCGCCGGCCGCCACGTAGCGGTCGAGGATCGCGAACGAGGTCTCCTCGTCGGTCCTGGAGCCGAACAGCATGGCCCCGAGGCTGAGCACGCTGACCTCGCGCCGGTGCTGCGGGTCGGCGCCGATCGTGCGGTACTTCATGCGGAGTCCTTTCGTGTGTCTGCCAGAGCGGGAGTCTGAACGCTGGAGCGCGCTCTACCGCAAGCCCGGCCGCGGGACCGGGCGCAAGGCCGGCCACGGGACCGGACACGGGTCCGGCCGGGGCCGGCGGGCCTGCGCGGGAGCGGACTTCGGCGGTGAAGCGGCCGGTACGGGCCGCCGCCACGACGTCCGCGACCTCCCCGGACACGGCGCACCGCAGCAGCCGGGCCCC
The DNA here is from genome assembly GCF_042874195.1 of Streptomyces sp. NPDC004134. Lineage (NCBI taxonomy): Bacteria > Bacillati > Actinomycetota > Actinomycetes > Kitasatosporales > Streptomycetaceae > Streptomyces > Streptomyces sp. NPDC004134. Next base: position 40,977 of record NZ_JBIAMS010000014.1, read on the forward strand.
CTGCGCCGCCGCCACCCGGCGGGCCGCGGCGCAGGCCGCCGCCTCGCCGAGCAGCGCCCGGTCCGCCGCCGCCAGCGCCGCCAGGTCGGCGGCACCGCCGGCGCGGTGGCGGGAGTGCACCGCCTGCCCCAGGGCCAGCGCGGCGGCGAACACCGCGCACAGCGCGAAGCACGCCAGCGCCGACCACACCGTGGCCCCGCCCCGGTCATCGAACGGTTTCTTCCGCAAGGGCGACCGCCTCCCCTCCGAGGTCCAGGGAGAGCGACCCAGGCCCGGGGGCCGCCGCCCGCACGCGTACCCGCACCAGATCACCGTCCCGCGCCACCGCCACGTCCGCCCCGCGCGGAGCCGCCGCCAGTGCCGCCCCGCGTACGTCATCCGGAGGCTCGCCCCGGGCCGCGGCCCGCGCGCCCGCGCGGGCGGCGTCCACGCACTGGATCTGGGCGGCCGCGGCCATCAGCGCCCAGACCAGCCCGAGGGCGAGGAACACGAGGGCCGGAACGGCCACCGCCGCCTCCGCGGTGACGACCCCCGCGTCCGCCCGCGCCCAGGCGCGGCCCGGGTCAGAACGGGACGTCCAGCGCGCGTTCCACCACCGCCTGCAGCGCGCCGCCGACCGCATCGCTCGTCACCACCTTGTACAAGATCGCCGCGAACGCGACCGCCGCGATCGTGCCCACCGCGTACTCGGACGTCGTCATCCCCGCGTCCCCGCCGAGCCTCCGCGCGCACGCGCGCACCCTCCGGACGAACCTGCCGCCCATCTCAACCCCCGTGTCTCCGTATCCGAATCCGTGTCCTTCATCGACTGCCGCCCAGCAACTGCCCGGCGAGGCCCATCACCACCGGCGCCACCCCGACCGCCAGGAACGCGGGCAGGAAGCAGAGCCCCAGCGGGCCCGCCACCTTGACGCCCGCCCGGCGGGCCCGGGCCGCGGCGGCGCGGGTCTCCTCCGCCCGGCACTCGGCGGCCAGCCGGGAGACCGCGTCGACCACCGGTACGCCCGTGTGGTCCGCCTGCTCCAGCCACCCGGCCAGCCGTGCCGCGCCCGGGAGTTCCGCGAGCGGCGCCCAGGCCGCGTGCGGGGCGGCGCCCAGGCGCAGCTCCGCCGCGCCCTGCGCCAGCCGTGTCCCGACCTGTCCGCCCAGCGAGCGGCCCACCTCGGCGGCCGCCTCCCGCGGACCCGCGCCGGCCGCGAGGCAGGCGGCGAGGAGGTCGGCGGCCAAGGCGAGGTCGGGGCCGGTCCGTATGCCGGCGTCGCGGCGTGCGACGGTGGCCGTATGGCGCTGCCACCGCCGTATGCCGTACGCGGCGGCGAGTCCCGCCACCGCGCCGACCGCCCCGCCGACGAAGATGAGCACCGCGGCCCCCGCGAGCAGCCCGGGACCCCACCGCACCACCGCACTGCGGAGCCGCACCACGCCCGGCTCCCGCCCGCCGCCGGGCCGCCCGGCCGGCTCCCGGCGTACGGGCGGCGCCACCGGGCCCAGCACGGCGGGGAGCCGACGCCGCGCGGCGCGCGCCCGCCAGGACGCGAGGGCCGCGTCCGCCGCGCAGTACGCGGCGGACAGCACCGAAAGCACCGTCCACAGGCTGTGGATGAACTCAGCGCGCATGCGCACCTCGCACGATCCGGCCCACCCAGGCCAGCCCCGCCCACTCCAGCAGACCGCCCGCCACCAGGCAGACCAGCCCCGCGGACGTGTGCAGCAGCACCCGCAGCGGCGCGGCGCCGAGCGCCGAGCCCATCACCAGCCCGAAGCAGGGCAGCAGGGCCAGCAGCAGAGCCGTCGCCCGCGGGCCCGCCAACTGGGCCTGCATCTCGTCCCGTTCGTCCCGCTCCGCACGCAACGCCGCCGCCACCCGGTCCAGCCCGTCCGCGAGTCCCGCGCCGCGGCCCGCGGCCACCTGCCAGCACGCCGCGACGCCCGCCAGCCCCTGCGCACCGGGCGCCCCGGCCGCCGACCGCAGCGCTCCCGGCACATCGCCGCCGAACCGCGCGGCGGCCAGCACCTCAGGACCGCCCGCGGGCCCGCCGGGCGCCGCGGCGAGCAGCGCCTCGGCCGGCTGCCGTCCGGCCCGCAAGCCGCCCGCGACCGCCGCGCACAGCTCGATCACAGCCGCCGCTCGGAGCACCTCGGCACCACGCCGCTCCCGGCCACACAGCCGTCGCCCGACGAGCGGCACCGCCACCGCCCCCGCGAGCAGCGGCAGCCACGACGCACCCAGCAGCGCCACCGCACCCCCGGCCGGCAGGCACCACAACTCGCGCCGCCCACCCCACGCCCGCACGACCGCGGCCACCCGCCACCGCTGCCCCGCCCGCACCGCGCTCCCCGGCCGCCCCAGCAACACCCGGGCCCGGCGCACCGCGGGCCTCCGCCCGCCGGCGAGCACCACGGCCGCCCCCGCGCACAACGCCGCCCCGCACACCGGCGCGACCGCCGTGACCTGCCCGCTCACGCCGCACCCCCGCCCCGCGCCAGCAGCCGCTCCAGCCGCGGCCATCCGGCCCTGCGGGCGAACCCGCCGGCCGCCCACACCGCCGCGGGCACCGCGGCCACCAGCCCCGCGGCATCGCGCTCCAGCACGTGCACCTCCGCGATCCGCCGGCGCCCCCGCCGGTCGCGCACCAGGTGCAGCAGCACCGACACCCCCGCGGCCAACTGGCTGTGCAGAGCGGGCCGGTCGAGTCCCGCGACCGCACCCAGCGCCTCCAGCCGCGCGGGCACGTCGCCCGCCGCGTTCGCATGGACGGTGCCCGAGCCGCCTTCGTGCCCGGTGTTCAGCGCGGCCAGGAGGTCGACGACCTCACGTCCCCGCACCTCGCCCACGACCAGCCGGTCGGGCCGCATCCGCAGCGCCTGCCGCACGAGGTCCTGCAGCGTCACCTCGCCGACACCCTCCTGGTTCGCGGGGCGGGCTTCGAGACGTACGACGTGGGGGTGATGCGGTCGCAACTCGGCCGACTCCTCCGCCAGCACGATCCGCTCGTCCCGCCGCACCAGCGACAGCAGCGCACTCAGCAACGTCGTCTTGCCGCTGCCCGTACCGCCGCTCACCAGGAACGACAGCCGGGCCTCGAGGAGTCCGCGGAGCAGCCCCTCGCCACCCGGGGGCACCGTGCCCGCGGCGGCCAGCTCCGCGAGGCTGAACGCCCGCCGCCGCACCACCCGCAGCGACAGGCAGGCCGACCCCACCGCCACCGGCGGCAGGACCGCGTGCAGCCGCGTGCCGTCGGGCAACCGGGCGTCGACCCACGGCCGGGCGTCGTCGAGCCGCCGCCCGGCGACGGCGGCGAGGCGCTGCGCCAGCCGCCGTACGGCATCCGCGTCGGCGAACCGCACGTCGACCCGCTCCAGGCCGCGCCCCCGGTCCACCCACACCTCGTCCGGCGCGGTGACCAGCACGTCGGTGACGTCCGGCTGGGCCAGCAGCGGCTCCAGCGGACCGCTGCCGACCATCTCGGAACGCAGCGCACCCACGATCGCCAGCACCTCGGTGTCGCCGAGCAGCCGCCCCTCCCGCCGCAGCGCGGCGGCCACGCCGGCGGGCGTCGGCTCCCCGCCGCTCTCCGCCAACCGCCGCCGCACCGCCCCGACCAACTGCCCCGACACGGCAGGAACTTGCCCGTCACCGCCGCCGGAGCGCCGGGGCGAACAGGCGTATTCGGCTACGGAATCGGGGGGTTCCGCCTCGCGGACGGCCGGCGAGTCCGTCCCGGCACCGGCAGACACTGACTCCGGGCCCCGGCCCGGCCGGGCATCTCTCTCAGAGCCATACCCCCACCGAATCGGCCCCCGCGGCACCTCGTTCTCACCAGCCGTACGAGCCGGAGCAGTCGCCGGTCCACCACCCGAGCCGTACAGCGTCAGCAGTGAGCCCGGCCGCACCTCGCCCCCAGGCGCCGCGGGAGCCGCACCGGCCGCGCCCGGGGCGTCCGGACCGCACTCCGCCCAAGGCCGTTCCGGCTCGGCGTCGTCCCCGCGGGCCGTACGGACCACGGCGGTTGCCGCCTCCTCCGCGCCCCCTCGGCCGTACCGCGGCAGGGTCCACCCCGACACCGTGACCCGCTCCTCCGCCGCCTCTTCCGCGCGCCTCATACCGGCGCCCCCTCCGTGCTGGCACCCGGCAAGGCCCGGGCCCAGAAGTCCGTGCAGAAGCGGGACAGCGGCGTACGCGGGCGGCTGCCCGGCGGCGCGCCGGTCTCGGCGGCCTGCGACAGGCCCGAATCCGCCGGGAGTTCACCGGCCAGCGGAAGGCGCAGGAGTTCGGCGACGTCCTCGGCCATCAACCCGCCCCGCGCCGGGCCCCGGACCACCACCCGCAGATCGCCCAGCACCATCCGCACCGCGTCCGCCACCCGGTGCGCCGCCGCGACCGCGCGCAGCTCCGCCGGCACCACCAGCAGCCCCACGTCCACCTGGGCCAGCGCCTCCGCCACCGGCTCGTCCACCCGCCGCGGCAGGTCGACCACGACCACGCCGCCCCGCCGGCGCGCCGCCGCCAGCACCGAGCGCATCGCCTCCGGCGCCACCGGCGCCGCCCCCGCCTCGCCGCCGCCCCGGTCCCAGCTCAGCAGCCGCAGGTCGTGCAGCCGCGGCAGCGACTCCTCCAGCGCCGCCCCGCCGATCCGCCCCCGCGACGACGCGAAGGCCGGCCAGCGCAGCCCCTCCGCCTCCTCGCCGCCGAGCAGCACATCGAGCCCGCCGCCCAGCGGATCCGCGTCGACCAGCACCGTGCGCCGCCCGGCCCGCGCCGCGGTCACCGCAAGCGCGCAGGCCAGCGTGGACGCCCCCGCACCGCCCCGGCCGCCGACGACGCCGACCGTGCGGGCCTGCGCGCCGACTCCCTCCACGGCGTCGGCGATCCGGTCCACCAGCGCCGTCTCGCCGTCCGGCAGCACGACCACCTGCTCCGCCCCGACCGCGACCGCCCGCTCCCACACCCCCGGGTCGTCCTGATCCCGGCCGACGAGCACCACCCCGTCCCGCCGGGCCCGCCCCGCCGCCAGCCGCCCGGCGCTGTCGTCCCCGACCAGCACCAGCGGCGCCGCGACCCAGTCCTGCCTGCCCGGCGCGTGCGAGACCTCCGCCTGCGTGCCCGCCGCGGCGCAGAGGCGGAGCAGGTCGTCGAGAAGGTTCTCGTCCTCCGTGACGACCAGCGGCCGCCCCGCGGGACCGTCGCCGGCACCGGCGGATGCGCTCCCGTCACCCCCGGACGCGCCGCCGGCACCGCCCGTCCGGCCTCCGGCCCCGGGCCCGAACCCACCGGCCCGGCGCCCCCAGGCAACCCGCACCCCGGTCCCGCGCAGCGACGCACGACGTACGGAAACCCCGCGAGCCGCAGCCCCCGGCCCCGTAGCCCCCGCCGGCACGAGCCCGCCGCCCGGCCCCGCCAAACCGCCTCGCACCCGAGGCCCACCGCCCCGCAGTCCGCCGTACCGCAGTCCGCCGTCGCTCAGCCCACCGCTCCACACCCGGCTCATCACGCCGCCTCCCCCGATTCACCCGCCGCACCACCCGGCACGCCGTCCGCCACGGCCCGCGCCGCCGCCCTCCGCGACAGCACCCGGCCCGCTTCCGACCCCACCGTGCCCCCGGCGCCCCACCCCTCGTGGATCTTGGTCAGGATCTGGGGATAACCCGCCAGTTGTGGACAACTCCGTCACCCGATCGGGGGAGTGTGCCGATCCAGGGCAACGGTTACCCACGGTGATGCGTCTAGTTCCACGACGACGATGAAGGCAGCCCGAAGGACCGCCCGAAGCAAGGAGCGACCGGGAAGAGCGGAAGAAGATCCGACGCGGTCGGAGAAAAATTCGAAAAAACCGGAGTCCGGACATGCGACGACCCCCGCCGGGGGGGAGAGCGGGGGTCGTCCCCACGGCCGACTCGGGGGGGGGAGGAGCCGGTCCGGGTTAGCACGGTCGCGAACGATCCGTGACTTCCATGGTGTACCCGAGAGCCTTCTCAGGCAAACCCACGCGCCACACCTTACGCCGAATGGTGGGCGCCTATGCTCGCACTCGTGGAAAACCACTCGTTGCCCAGGACGGCCGCCTTCTTCGATCTGGACAAGACGGTCATTGCGAAGTCGAGCACCCTGACCTTCAGCCGGTCCTTCTACCACGGTGGGCTGATGAACCGGAGGGCTGTGCTCCGGTCCGCCTACTCGCAGTTCATCTACCTCCTGGGCGGCGCCGACCACGAGCAGACCGAGCGCATGCGCGCCTACCTCTCCAACCTCTGCCGCGGCTGGAACGTGGCCCAGGTGAGCGACATCGTGGCCGAGACCCTCCACGACCTCATCGACCCGATCATCTACGACGAGGCCGCCTCCCTCATCGAGGACCACCACCTCGCCGGCCGCGACGTCGTCATCGTCAGCAGCTCGGGCGCCGAGGTGGTCGAGCCCATCGGCGAGCTGCTCGGCGCGGACCGCACGATCGCCACCCGCATGGTCGTCGAGGACGGCCGCTACACCGGCGAGATCGACTACTACGCCTACGGACCCGCCAAGGCGGACGCCGTACGCGAGCTGGCCGACGCCGAGGGCTACGACCTCGCGCGCTCGTACGCGTACAGCGACTCGATCACGGACGTACCCCTGCTGGAGACCGTCGGCCACCCCTACGCCGTCAACCCCGACCGGGCGCTGCGCCGCGAGGCGGAGCAGCGCGACTGGCCGGTGCTGTCGTTCGCCCGCCCCGTACGGCTGAAGCAGCGGCTGCCGCAGTTCTCGCTGCCCTCCCGGCCGGTGCTCGCCGCGGCCGCCGCGGGGCTGGCGGCGGCGACCGCGGCGGGGGTCGTCTGGTACGCGTACCGCCGCCGCCTCCAGGCCGCCTGAGACGCCGGAAACCCGCCCCGACCTGCACACCGTCCGCTTCGCCCGATAATTAACCTTTGCCAATATTTGCAGGTGAAAGTAAATATCCGCGCGCTGGGCTTCCCTCTCCCCCGCGGACAGGAGTACAAAGGAATTGCGGCCCGCGAAGCCAGGGCATCCGAGGAGGATCCCCCAGCAACATCGGCCCCGCGGACCGCACATGGAAGTCGGGAACCCACGCGACGCCGATCCCTCGAATAGGGACCGCCACACCAGGCAACGGACGGGTGCCGGGCCTGATGGGCAAAGAACTCTGCACGCACTGGTAGCCCGGCGGACATGAGACAGCGGCGGTGCCCACGGGCACCGCCGCAACTCTGTGGCTACGGGCCCGCAGACCCCCGCGCGCCGCCGCTAGGCCGCGCCCCGCTGCAGCGCCTCGCACACCGCCGTGCTCTCCCGCGCCCCCAGCTCGACGGCCCTGCCGCAGTGCGCGATCCACTCACCGACGCCCTCCGGCGTCCCGCTCGCGTAGCCCGCGAGCGCCGTCACGTACGCCCCGCGCCCCTGCTCGGCGTGGCCCACCTCGGCCGGGCAGACCGCCTTCGGGTCCAGCCCGCTGCCGACGAGCACGATCCGCTCGGCGGCCCGGGCGACCAGCCCGTTGCCGGTACGGAACGGGCGCAGCGTCAGCAACTCGCCGTGCACCACCGCCGCCATGACCAGCGCGGGCGCGGACGAGCCCGCGACGACCAGGGCCGCCAGCGCGTCCAGCCGCGCCGCGGCCTCCTCGGCGTCCGGCAGCGGCGACGGCAGCGCCGCGCCCGGCTCAGAGACGCCCTCGCCCGCCAGCCGCGGCCGCCCCACCGCTTCGCCGGCATTCCCCTCGGAGGGGTCCCCGGCGCCCCCAGACGCCACCACGTGCAGCCGCGCCAGCACCTGCATCGGCGACTGCCGCCAGGTGCTCAGCAGTTGCCCCGCCTCCGCGTTCGCCCGCAGCGCCCCGCCGACCGTCCGCGGCTCCCCCGCGCCGGAGAAGTCGCTGCGCCGCCGTACCTCCTCCAGTGCCCAGTCCGCGCCCGACAGCGCCGCCGAGGCCCGCGCCCCGCGCAGGGCCGCCTCCGCCGACACCTCGTTGCTGCGCCGCCGCATGACCCGGTGCCCGTAGACGCGATCGACCGCCCTCCTTACAGAGGACACCGCCTCCTCGACTCCCGGGAGGGTGCTCAGGGCCGCCAGCGGGTCGGTCACGCTCGTCATGCGTACGAGACTACGCAACCCGATGGGGTGGACTTGTGGGGCCCTTTCCCTGACCGCGGGGCAAGATCCCGCTACCGTTTCTGAACATGAAGATCGCTTTCGTGGGAAAGGGCGGCAGCGGCAAGACCACCCTGTCGTCCCTCTTCGTCCGGCACCTCGCCGGCACCGGCCGCCCCGTGCTCGCCGTCGACGCGGACATCAACCAGCACCTGGGCGCCGCACTCGGGCTCGACGAGGAGGAGGCCGCCCGGCTGCCCGCGCTCGGCGCGCACCTCCCGCTCATCAAGGAGCACCTGCGCGGCGCCAACCCGCGGATCGCGGACGCCGCCGGCATGATCAAGACCACACCCCCCGGCACGGGTTCCCGCCTGCTCACGGTCACCGGCGACAATCCGGTGTACGCCGCGTGCGCCCGCCCCGTGCGCCTGGACAACGGCTCCGTGAGCCTCATGGTCACCGGCCCGTTCACCGAGGCCGACCTGGGCGTCGCCTGCTACCACTCCAAGACCGGCGCGGTGGAGATGTGCCTCAACCACCTGGTCGACGGGCGCGAGGAGTACGTCGTCGTCGACATGACGGCGGGCAGCGACTCCTTCGCCTCCGGTATGTTCACGCGCTTCGACATGACGTTCCTCGTCGCCGAGCCGACCCGCAAGGGCGTCTCCGTCTACCGCCAGTACAAGGAGTACGCCCGCGACTTCGACGTCGCGCTGCGCGTCGTCGGCAACAAGGTGCAGGGCCCGGAGGACCTGGAGTTCCTGCGCGCGGAGGTGGGCGCAGACCTGCTGGCCGCGTTCCCGCACTCCGACTGGGTGCGGTCGATGGAGAAGGGCCGCCCGCCGGCGTTCGCGATGCTGGAGGAGCCGGCGGCGCAGGTGCTGCGGGAGCTGTACGGGGCCGTGGACGCGTCGTACGAGCGCCGCGACTGGGCCCGGTACACCGACCAGATGGTCCACTTCCACCGCAGGAACGCGGAGAGCTGGGGCAACGCGAAGACCGGGGCCGATCTGACGGACCAGATCGACCCCGGCTTCGTCCTGGGCGAGACCGCGCCCCCGGAGCCCCTGCCTGCCGTACGGGGCGCGGCCGCGGCCCCTCAGCCCGCCTGACCCTCCTCGGCGTCCCCGGTGCCGGCGTGGTCCTTCTGCCCGGACCCCGCCGGCTCGGCGCGCTGCGCGCTCCCCTGCTTCGCCTCCTTGGCGTCCTTCGCCCGCTTGGCGTCCTTGGCCAGGAACTTCTCCCAGCCCTTCGCCGGCTGCTCGCCCACGTCCAGCGTGCGCAGCTTGGCGAGCGACGCCGGGTCCTGCGCGTCCAGCCAGTCCACCAACTGCCTGAAGGAGACGCAGTGCACGTCCTTCTTGGGGCAGACGGTCTTGATGGTGTCCTCTACGGCGCGCATGTACGCGCCGCCGTTCCAGCTCTCGAAGTGGTTTCCGATGACGAGGGGCGCGCGGTTGGTCGTGTACGCGCGCTCGAAACCGGCCAGTAGCCCCTCGCGCATCTGCCGTTCGAAGGCGGCGTGCTGGGCGGCGGGCGCATAGGCGGTGCCCGACTGGTTGGCCATGAAGTTGTAGTCCATGCTCACGACTTCGAAGGCGCGGCCGGGGAAGGGGACCTCCTGCAGCGACAGGTCCCAGATGCCCTCCTTCTTCTTGGGCCACACCTGGCTGCTGACACCGCTGGTGTCATAGCGGAAACCCATCTCCTTCGACGCCTTCATGAGGTTCTTCTGCCCCTCCAGGCAGGGGGCGCGACCGCCGGCCAGCTCCTTGTCGTAGTCGAAGGGAAGGGGGTCCGCCTTCTTCCGGCCGGTGTTCGTCTTCCAGTGCTGCACGAACTGCTTGGCCTGCGCGATCTCGCTCTTCCAGTCCTCCTTCGACCAGCTCGCGACGCCCGTACGGCCGCAGAAGTGGCCGTTGAAGTGGGTGCCGATCTCGCTGCCCTCCAGCCACGCGCCGCGCACCTGCTCCAGGGTGGCGCCGACCTCCTCCTCGTCCAGGTAGCCGATGTCGGAGGCGCCGCGGGCGTGGCCGGGGGGCTCGTACTCCATGCGCTTGTCCCGGGGCAGGACGTAGACGCCGCTGAGGAAGTACGTCATGGCCGCGTCGTTCTCCCGCGCCACCTTGCGGAAGTGGGAGAAGAGCCGCTGGCCGTCCTCGCCGGCGCCGTCCCAGGAGAAGACGACGAACTGCGGCGGCTTGGCGCCGGCCGACATCCGGCTGACCGTCGGCTGGTTGGGCTGCTTGCCGGTGTATGCCGTGGAGCCGTCGCCGATGAGCTTCATCGGTCGGCCCTTGCCGGGTGCGTCGTCCGCCGCGCCGCGCTGCGGATCGCCGTCCGATCCGGTCCCCGGAGAACAGCTCGCGACCGCCACTCCCCCCAGCGCCAGGACGCCGCAGATCCCCACGGTCGCCCGCCATGTTCCGAACAAATCTCCCACCTCTTCCCGGCGTCGCCAGGGACGCACTGCCTCGAATGGCCGAATGCACGCGCGATTCCTCGATGCACGCTCGGAAAGAGGGATAACCGGGAATTCAGATTATCTCTCTGTATTCACTCGATGGATGGGAGAAGTGGTCCGACCGGCGCAAAACGCTTCGCGGACTCTTTACATGGCATTACGATTCATTTACTCGCCCTTGAGGGTCACCGAACCGTCACTCTGAGTGACGTAACCCGTGTGCCCGTGCTGCAAGACGCCCCCTCCACCTCGAGGAGACGCCACATGCCCGCAGGACGCCCGACGCCCCTGGGAAGCCCTTCCGCCGAGCGCGCGAAGGATCCGGAGCACGAACCGGAACACGACCCGGAACACACGGCAGACCCCGAACCCGCGAAGGCCGCAGGACACCCCGAGCACGCCGCAGTCCCCGGACCCGCCGCTCCCCCCGAACACACCGCCTCCCGGCGGCCCTTCGCCGCGGACCTCTCCGCCTCCGTGACCGTCTTCCTGATCGCGCTGCCGCTCTCCCTCGGCATCGCGCTCGCGACCGGCGCCCCGCTGCAGGCAGGGCTGCTGTCCGCCGCCGTGGGCGGCATCGTCGTCGGCCTGATCAGCGGGGCGCCGCTCCAGGTCAGCGGGCCCGCCGCCGGGCTGACCGTGGTCACGGCCGACCTCATCCAGCAGTACGGCTGGCGCGCCACCTGCGCCATCACCGCCCTCGCGGGCCTCGCGCAGCTCGCGCTCGGCTCGCTCAAGGTGGCCCGGTCGGCGCTGGCGGTCAGCCCGGCGATCGTGCACGGCATGCTCGCGGGCATCGGCGCGACCATCGCGCTGGCCCAGTTGCACATCGTCCTCGGCGGCAGCCCGCAGAGCTCGCCCGTCGACAACACCCTGGCGCTGCCCGGCCAGTTCGCCGACCTGGACCTGGCCGCCGTGTCGGTGAGCGCCGTCGTCATCGTCGTGCTGCTGGGCTGGCCCCGGCTGCGCGGCCGGGGCACGGGGCCCCTGCGGTACCTGCCGGGGGCGCTGGCCGCCATCGTGCTCGCGACCGGCTTCGCCTCGCTCGCCGGACTGCACCTGCCGCGCGTCGACCTGCCGTCGTGGAGCAGCCACGCGCTCGCGGGCATGCCCGACGGGCCGGTGCTCGGGCTGGCGTCGGCCGTGGTGACGGTGGCGCTGGTGACGAGCGTGCAGTCACTGCTGTCCGCGGTGGCGATCGACAAGCTGTCGGCCGCGCAGGAGGGTGCTCGCCCCATGCCGCGTGCCGACCTCGACAAGGAGCTGCGTGCCCAGGGCGCGGGCAACGTCGTGGCGGGGCTGCTCGGCGGGCTGCCGGTGGCCGGCGTCGCGGTGCGCAGTTCTGCGAACGTCGCGGCGGGGGCGGTCAGTCGCGGCTCCGCGGTGCTGCACGGTGTGTGGGTGGTGCTGGCGTCGCTGCTGCTGGTGGGGATGCTGGAGCTGATCCCGCTGGCGGCGCTGGGGGCGCTGGTGATGGTCGTCGGGATCCAGATGGTGAAGATCAGCCACGTGCGGTCGGTGCAGCGGCACCGGGAGGTGCTCGTCTACGCGGCGACGGTGGCCGGCGTCGTGGTGCTGGGCGTGCTGGAGGGCGTCGCCGTGGGGATCGCGGTGGCGGTGGCGATGTCGCTGCACCGGCTCTCCCGTACCCGGGTGACGCTGGAGCGGCGCGGCGAGGGTGCGGCGCCGGGCGCGGAGGGCGCGGACACGGAGGCGGCGGAGGACACGTACCTCGTGCGGGTGCGCGGGCAGCTCACCTTCCTTGCCGTCCCGCGGCTGAGCCGGGTGCTCGCGCAGGTGCCGCCGGGGGCGACGGTGGAGGTGGAGCTGACAGGCTCGTTCATGGACCACGCCGCGTACGAGACGCTGCAGGAGTGGCGGCAGTCGCACCTCGCGCACGGCGGCGCCGCGGAGCTGGTCTCCGCCACCGGCCGGCGCATCGCCGAGCCGGCCACCGCGCACCACTGCCACCCCTGGACGCCGTGGCGCAACCACTGCTGCGTCACGATGCCGGACCGGCCCGCCCCGGCGCACCGGCTGCTCAGCGGGATCAGCAACTTCCAGCGCAACACCGCGCCGCGGGTGCGCGAGGAGCTGGCGCGGCTGGCCCGCGAGGGGCAGCGGCCCACCCAGCTCTTCCTCACGTGCGCGGACTCCCGGGTGGTCACCAGCATGATCACGTCGAGCGGGCCGGGCGATCTGTTCACGGTACGGAACGTGGGGAACCTGGTGCCGCTGCCGGGCGGCGCCGGGGACGACTCGGTCTCCGTGGGCGACGCGGACGGCGGGCTGCCGGCCACGGCCGGCACCCGCCAGGACGCCGCCGGCGCCGCCCTGCCCGACGACTCCGTCGCGGCGGCGATCGAGTTCGCGGTCGAGGTGCTGCGGGTCGAGTCGATCACGGTGTGCGGGCACTCCGGCTGCGGCGCGATGCAGGCGCTCCTCGACGAGGAGGCCGCCCACGGCGACGCCCCGGGCCCCGCCGCGGGCGTACCGCCCACGCCGCTGCGGCGCTGGCTGCGGCACGGGCTGCCGAGTCTGGCGCGGGCCAGGGCCGACGGCCCCCGGCTCGTCTCCCGGCCGTACGCGGACGACACCGAGCGGGTGAGCCTGGCCAACGTGGCGCAGCAGTTGGACCATCTCCGCCGGCACCCGTGTGTACGCCGCCGGCTGGCTGACGGTTCGTTGAGCCTGCACGGCATGTACTTCCACGTCGGCGAGGCGCAGGGTTATGTCCTGGGAGAACAGGGTGACTTCACGGCCGTACGCCCCGGGCCCGCCGCGCTGCCGGAGCATGCCGCGGCCGATGTCCGTTAGCACACGGCGCCTGCGGGTACCCACAGGTCTAAACCATTTTATCCCCAGGCCCTTGTCACACCCTCCCCAGCCTGATGAGCTAGGCCCGGGACTGAGGCGGACATCCTGGAAAGGGAGATGTCGTGAGCAACGAAAGCCTGGCCAACCTGCTCAAGGAGGAGCGCCGGTTCGAGCCGCCAGCCGAGCTGGCTGCGCACGCGAACGTCACGGCGGAGGCGTACGAGCAGGCACGTGCGGACCGGCTGGGCTTCTGGGCGGAGCAGGCCCGGAGGCTCAGTTGGGCCACCGAGCCCACGAAGACGCTCGACTGGTCGAACCCGCCGTTCGCGAAGTGGTTCGAGGACGGCTCGCTCAACGTGGCGTACAACTGCGTGGACCGGCACGTGGAGGCCGGCCTCGGCGACCGCGTCGCGATCCACTTCGAGGGCGAGCCGGGCGACTCCCGCTCGATCACCTACGCCGAGTTGCAGCGGGACGTCGCCAAGGCGGCCAACGCGCTGACGGAGCTGGGCGTGCAGACCGGCGACCGGGTCGCGATCTACATGCCGATGATCCCGGAGACCGTCGTCGCCATGCTGGCCTGCGCCCGCGTCGGCGCACCCCACTCGGTGGTCTTCGGCGGCTTCTCCGCCGACGCGCTCGCCACCCGGATCGCCGACGCGGACGCGCGCGTGGTCATCACCGCCGACGGCGGGTACCGGCGCGGCAAGCCGTCCGCGCTCAAGCCCGCGGTGGACGACGCCGTGGAGCGCAGCGACCGGGTGCGCAGCGTCCTGGTGGTCCGCCGTACGGGCCAGGACGTGGCCTGGACCGAGGGCCGCGACGTGTGGTGGCACGACGTCGTGGACCGGCAGGAGGACACGCACACCCCCGAGGCGTTCCCCGCGGAGCACCCGCTCTTCATCCTCTACACCTCGGGCACGACGGGTAAGCCCAAGGGCATCCTGCACACCACCGGTGGCTACCTCACCCAGGTGTCCTACACCCACCACGCCGTCTTCGACCTCAAGCCCGAGACCGACGTGTTCTGGTGCACGGCCGACGTCGGCTGGGTCACCGGCCACTCGTACATCGTGTACGGCCCGCTCTCCAACGGCGCCACCCAGGTGCTCTACGAGGGCACGCCCGACACCCCGCACCAGGGCCGCTGGTGGGAGATCGTCCAGAAGTACAAGGTCTCGATCTTCTACACCGCGCCCACCGCGATCCGCGCCTGCATGAAGTGGGGCGACGAGATCCCGGCGAAGTTCGACCTGAGCAGCCTGCGGCTGCTGGGCTCGGTCGGCGAGCCGATCAACCCCGAGGCGTGGATCTGGTACCGGGACCACATCGGCGCCGGCAGCACGCCGGTGGTGGACACCTGGTGGCAGACCGAGACGGGCGGCATCATGATCAGCCCGCTGCCCGGGGTGACGAGCACCAAGCCCGGCTCGGCCCAGGTGCCGCTGCCCGGCATCGCGGCCACCGTCGTGGACGACGAGGCGCGCGAGGTGCCGGACGGCTCGGGCGGCTATCTGGTGCTCACGGAACCGTGGCCGTCGATGCTGCGCACGATCTGGGGCGACGACCAGCGCTACAAGGACACGTACTGGTCCCGCTTCGAGGGCCGGTACTTCGCGGGTGACGGCGCGAAGAAGGACGACGACGGCGACATCTGGCTGCTGGGCCGGGTGGACGACGTCATGCTCGTCTCCGGGCACAACATCTCCACCACCGAGGTGGAGTCCGCCCTCGTCTCGCACCCCAAGGTCGCCGAGGCCGCCGTCGTCGGCGCCACCGACCCGCAGACCACGCAGGCCATCGTCGCCTTCGTGATCCTGCGCGGCGGCGCGGAGGAGGAGGACGGGCTGGTGGACGAGCTGCGGGCGCACGTGGCGAAGGCCCTGGGCCCGATCGCCAAGCCCAAGCGGATCCTGCCGGTCGGGGAGCTGCCCAAGACCCGTTCCGGCAAGATCATGCGCCGGCTGCTGCGGGACGTCGCGGAGAACCGCGAGATGGGCGACGTCACCACGCTGACGGACACCACGGTCATGGACCTCATCCAGGCGAAGCTGCCGAGCGCGGCCTCGGAGGACTGAGCCAGGGACCGCGGTGAGCGGTGCCGGCGGCGGGGGAGACCCCGCCGCCGGCGGCTCCGTCGCGCCGTATCTCCCCTTTGTCCCGTAATCTGACCCCAGGTTGATCGGCCGGTGCCGCCCTGTAGGGTGGCGGAGACACGTGAAGAGAGCGATAAGACCCTGAGGCGCGCCGGGAAGTCTGGTCGGCACAGAGCACTCGTGTATCTGCCGTCCACCGCCCGGGAGGCCCCGTCGTGACCGCGCCCCAGCGCCCGCAGCAGTCCCAGTTCCTGCGCAGACCGTCCCTCAAAGAGAGCAAGTTCCTCACCGAGGCCCTGCGTACGGAGACCGTCGGCGGACTGATCCTGCTGGCCGCGGCCGTCGTCGCCCTCGTCTTCGCGAACAGCGGGCTGAGCGGCACGTACGAGGACATCAAGGGCTTCACCTTCGGCCCCTCCGCGCTCGACCTCCGCCTCGACCTCGCCCACTGGGCCAAGGACGGGCTGCTGACGATCTTCTTCTTCGTCGTCGGCGTCGAGCTCAAGCGCGAGCTGATCGACGGGGAGCTGCGCGACCCGCGGGCCGCCGCGCTGCCGATCATCGCCGCCCTCTGCGGCATGGCCAGCCCCGCCCTCTTCTACGTCGCCGTCAACGCCGGCCGCGGCGACCTCGGCGGCTGGGCGATCCCGACCGCCACCGACATCGCGTTCGCCCTCGCCGTGCTCGCGGTCATCGGCAGCAACCTCCCCTCGGCACTGCGCGCCTTCCTGCTGACGCTGGCCGTCGTCGACGACCTCTTCGCGATCCTGATCATCGCGGTCTTCTACACCGCCGACATCAACCTCGTCGCCCTCGGCTTCGCCCTCGCCGGCCTCGTCCTCTTCTGGTTCCTCCAGCGCAAGGACGTCCGCGGCTGGTACGTGTACGTACCCCTGGCCCTGGTCGTCTGGGCCCTCATGCACGCCAGCGGCGTGCACGCCACCATCGCGGGCGTCGCCATGGGCCTGATGCTGCGCGTCACCACCCGACCGGGCGAAGAGCGGTCGCCGGGCGAGCGCATCGAGCACCAGATGCGCCCGCTCTCCGCCGGGCTCGCCGTGCCCGTCTTCGCCTTCTTCGCCGCCGGTGTGGCCGTGAACGCCGACTCGCTGGGCGGCGTGTTCACCGATCCCGAGCCGCTGGGCGTCGTGCTCGGCCTCGTCCTCGGCAAGGTCCTCGGCATCTCGCTCGGCTCCTGGCTCGCCGCCCGCTTCACCCGGGCGGAGCTGAACCCGGCGCTGCGATGGCCCGACGTGTTCGCCGTGGCGACGCTGGCCGGCATCGGCTTCACCGTCTCGCTGCTCATCAGCGAGCTGGCCTTCACCGACGACCCCGGCCTCGCCGAGGAGGCCAAGGCCGCGGTGCTGACCGGCTCGTTCATAGCCGCCCTGCTCGCGTGCGTGATGCTCAAGATCCGCGACAATCGCTACAAGGCGATCGCCGAGGAGGACGAGCGCGACGAGGACATGGACGGCATCCCGGACATGTACCAGCAGGAAGATCCGGAGTACCACCTCCGGATGGCCGCGATCCACGAGGCAAAGGCCGCGGAACACCGGAGGCGTGCCGAAATGCGGCACCCGCCCGGCGAGCAGGGTGACGGTCGGGCATGATGTGACTTCAGGCGGCGAAGGGACGGACGATGAGCGCAGCCGGCAACGGTGCGGCAGGCAGCCGGACGGCCGCGGACGCGAGCACCACCGCGAAAGTCACGATGGCGAAGGCCGGGACGGCCAAGGACGGCGCGGGCCCGGAGCCCGGCGACGACGCCCACCTCGACACGCAGCAGAGCCTGGGTCAGCTCGTCTCGACCGCCACCACGAACCTGAGCGCGCTGCTCCACGACGAGATCGCCCTGCTCAAGGCCGAGACCCGGGAGGACATCAAGCGCGCGGGCGCGGGCGGCGCCGCCCTCGGCGCCGCCGCCGTCCTCGTCCTCTTCGGCATCCCGGTGCTCAGCTTCGCCGCCGCGTACGGGCTGCACGCCCTGGGCCTCCATCTGGCCTGGTCGTTCCTCATCGTCTTCGGCGCCCACGTGCTCCTCGGCGCGCTCGCCGCCGTCTGGGGCATCGCCAAGATGCGCCAGATGCGCAAGCCCGAGCGCGCGATGAACTCCACCAAGGAGACCGCCACCGTCATCTCCGACTCCCTGCGCGGCCGAAGTCATCCGGCGGACCGACGCAAGCCGGCCGCGGGCGTGGCACGCTCGGAGTCATGACGGCACCGTCGCCAGTCGACCCGGCAGTCCACCTCGAGGGGCCCTGGACCCACAGGGACGTCGCGGCGAACGGCGCCCGCTTCCACATCGTGGAGATGGGCGAAGGGCCGCTGGTGCTGCTGCTGCACGGTTTCCCGCAGTTCTGGTGGACCTGGCGGCACCAACTGCCCGCGCTCGCCGAGGCCGGCTACCGCGCGGTGGCGATGGACCTGCGCGGCGTCGGCGGCAGTGACCGTACGCCCCGCGGCTACGACCCCGCGAACCTCGCCCTCGACGTCACCGGCGTGATCCGCTCCCTGGGCGAGCCGGACGCCGCGCTCGTGGGCCACGACCTCGGCGGCTACCTCGCCTGGACCGCGGCCGTGATGCGGCCCAAGCTGATCCGCCGGCTGACCGTCGCCTCGATGCCGCACCCGCGCCGCTGGCGCTCCGCGATGCTCACCGACCCGCGGCAGAGCGCCGCGGGCTCCTTCGTCTGGAGCGCCCAGCGCCCCTGGCTGCCCGAGCGGCAACTCGTCGCCGACGACGCCGCGTTGGTCGGCCGGCTGATCCGCGACTGGTCGGGGCCGCGGCAGCCGGACGACAAGGCGCTGCAGGTCTACCGGCGCGCGATGACCGTGCCCTCGACGGCGCACTGCTCGGTGGAGCCGTACCGCTGGCTCGTCCGGTCGCTGGGGCGGCCCGACGGCATCCAGTTCTACCGCCGGATGAAGCTGCCGGTGCGGGTGCCGGTGCTGCATCTGCACGGATCCCTCGATCCGGTGATGCGCACGCGCAGCGCGGCGGGATCCGTCGGGTACGTGGAAGCGCCGTACCGGTGGCGCCTTTTCGACGGTCTCGGGCACTTCCCGCACGAGGAGGACCCGGTCGCGTTCACGACCGAACTCGTCAACTGGCTGCGGGATCCCGAGCCCGACCGCTGACCCCCGCGCAGCTCACCGGCCGGTCCACCGCCCGTACGGCACCCTCCGCCACCGCGGCGACCGGGGCCTGGCGCGGCCGACGCTCGAACTGGACACGTCAATTGCACCCTGCATAGGCCGATGGGCCACGGAAAGGGCGATTACCGGCCGCCCGGCGGGGGGAGGATCCGGGGTATGGGTTGGACGCATGACTACAACGACGTAGGAACCCACCGCGCCACCACCCCGGACGCCAGACCGCTCCGGGGCGCCTCGGCGCACCGCGAAGTGGACCTCCCTCTGGGGATCCCGCACATTCTCCGCCGCCGGGCCCGCTGGATGAGCGCCCGGTTGCGGCGCGTGCACTGAGCCGCGCCTGCACCGAGCGGCCCGCCGGGGTCGTCCCGACGAGGATTCCGGAGGCTCGGCCCCCGGCTCCCCCGCGGCTCACATGGCGCAACTGTCGCTGTCCACGCGTTGCGACGCCGTGCGCCCGCGCTCGATGTCGTCGCGGACCTCGTCGACCGTCAGCGCGTAGCCGGTGTCCTTGTCGTCCATGGACCTGGCGAAGATGACGCCCACGACGGCGCCCTCGGGAGTGAGCAGCGGGCCGCCCGAGTTGCCCTGGCGGACGAGGGTGCGCAGGGAGAGGACGTCGCGGTTGACGGTGCCACGGCGGTAGATGTCCGGGCCGTTGGCCGTTATACGGTCGCGCACGCGCGCCGCCCGTACGTCGAAGCCGCCGTTCTCCGGGAAGCCGGCGACGATGGCGTCGTCGCCGCGGGTCGCGTCGTCCTGGTCGAACGGCAGCGCGGGGGCGTCCAGCCCGGGGACCTCCAGCACGGCGATGTCCCGCTCCCAGTCGTAGAGCACGACCTCGCCGTCGTAGAGCCGGCCCTCGCCGCCGATCTGCACGGTGGGCTCGTCGACGCCGCCGACGACGTGGGCGTTGGTCATCACGCGCTGCGGCGCGAAGACGAACCCGGTGCCCTCCAGCACCTTGCCGCAGGACTGCGCCGTGCCGACGACCTTGACGATGCTCTTCCGGGCCTGCTCGACCACCGGGCTGCTGACCAGCGCGGGGTCCGGCGCCGGCACGTTGGTGATCTGCTCGCTCTGGAACGGCGCGAAGACCTGCGGGAAGCGGTTCTCCGACAGCACGGAACTGAACTCGCCGAACCACGTGTCGGCGCTCTTCGGCATCACCTCGGCCACGCCGTTGAGCACCTTCGACGCGCGCACCTCGCGGGCGACGGTCGGCAGCGTCGTCGACGCCAGCGCCGTGCCGAGCAGCCAGGCGACGAGCAGCAGCGCCACGACGTTGACCAGCGCGCCGCCGGTGGCGTCGAGGGAGCGGGCAGGCGACCAGGTGATGTACTGCCGCAGTTGGTTGCCGAGGTGGGTGGTGAGTCCCTGGCCCACCGAGGCCGCTATGAGGACGAGGACGATGGCGCCGAACGCGGCCGTCGGGCCGAGCGCGGCGCCGTCGGTGAGCAAGTCCCAGATGACGGGCAGCAGATAGATGGCCAGCAGCCCGCCGCCGACGAAGCCGCACACGGACAGGACACCGACCACGAAGCCCTGGCGATAGCCGACCACGGCGAACCACACGGCGGCCGCCACCAGCAGGATGTCCAGCACGTTCACCCGGTCACCGTCTCATGCGTGCCAGTCCAGCGGCACCCGGCGGTCGCGATCCCACGGTCGCTCCCACCCGGCCAGGTGCAGGATGCGGTCGATGACGCCGGCGGTGAAACCCCAGACCAGCGCGGAGCAGACGAGGAACGCGGGGCCGAGATGGCCGCGCGGATGGACGGCCATGGCGCGGTTCGCCGGGTCGGTGAGATCCGCCACGGAGACGCTGAACACCCGTGCCGTCTCGGCCGGATCGACGACGCCGACGGGGCTGGGCTCGCGCCACCAGCCGAGCACGGGCGAGACGACGAAGCCGCTGACGGGGATGTAGAGCCGCGGCAGCACGGAGAACACCTGCACGCCCGCCGGGTCGAGCCCCGTCTCCTCCTGCGCCTCGCGCAGCGCGGCGCGCAGCGGTCCTTCGCCCGCGGGGTCGCCGTCCTCCGGGTCGAGGGAGCCGCCGGGGAAGGAAGGCTGGCCGGCGTGCGAGCGGAGGGAGTGGGCGCGCTCGGTGAGGAGCAGCTCGGGGCCGTCCTCGCCGTCGCCGAAGAGGACGAGCACGGCGGCGGGCCGGCCGCCGTCGCCGTCGGGCGGGAGGAAGCGGCTCAGCTCTTCCGGCCGTACGGTACGGGCCGCTTCGGCGACCGGCGCCAGCCAGCCGGGCAGCCCGGCGTCGCTGACGGCCACGGGCGCCCGGGCCGCGGGCGTACGGGACGCCGCATGGGAGCCGGGCGTAGCGGACGCGCGGGTACGGGATCCGGGCGCGGGGGAGTCGGGCGCATGGGACACGGGCGTTCGACCCACGGGCGTACGAGCGGAATCCGCGCCTTCCGCGGGCCCGTTCGCGGCGCCCGGGGCGCCGTGCGCGCCCCCGTCCGCTTCACCGCGCGCCTCACCCGCCGACGCACGCGTCGGAGCACCGGGCGCCGCCTCGTCCGCCGTGCCGCGCGCCGCACCCGACGCCGCGCCGCCGCCCGGCCCGCCGGGCGTCCGGCGCGATCGCGTCATGCGGCGCCCAGCGGGGGCGCGGGCTTCCCGGGGTAGTCCGGCGGGGGCTTGAGGCGCTGCCCGGGCATGCCGCCCTTCTCGTACTTCAGCAGCTTCTGCGCCTTCTCCGGATCCGTCTCCCCCTCCCCGTACGCCGGGCAGAGCGGGGCGATGGGACAGGCGCCGCAGGCGGGCTTGCGGGAGTGGCAGATGCGCCGGCCGTGGAAGATCACGTAGTGCGAGAGCATCGTCCAGTCCTTCTTCGGGAAGAGGGACCCGACCTCCTGCTCGATCTTGTCGGGGTCGGTCTGCTCGGTCCACTTCCAGCGCCGCACGAGCCGCGCGAAGTGCGTGTCGACCGTGATCCCGGGGACCCCGAAAGCGTTCCCGAGCACGACGAACGCCGTCTTGCGGCCCACGCCGGGCAGCTTGACGAGATCCTTCAGATTCCCCGGGACCTCGCCGCCGAAGTCGTCCCGCAGGGCCTGCGAAAGACCCATGATCGACTTGGTCTTGGCGCGGAAGAACCCGGTGGGCCGGATCAGCTCCTCGACCTCCTCGGGGTTGGCCGCGGCCAGGTCCTCGGGCGTCGGGTACTTCGCGAAGAGGGCCGGCGTCGTCTGGTTCACCCGCAGGTCGGTGGTCTGCGCGGAGAGCACCGTGGCGATGAGCAACTGATACGGGTTCTCGAAGTCCAGCTCCGGGTGCGCGTACGGATACACCTCGGCCAGCTCGCGGTAGATCCGCCGCGCCTGCCGCACCAGCCCCGTCCGCGTCGGCGCCGGTTTCGCCTTGCGCACCACCGCGCGGTCCCCCGCCGCCGATGCCGCCTTGCCACTCTTCGCCATGGGGCCAGCCTACGGGCCCCCGCTGACACCGAAGCGCGAAACCGCTGGGCCCCCTCCCGGGGAGGCGAAACCAAGATTGAGCGACCGTCGTCGTGAGTAGGGTACGCATGAACGTCGCGAGCAGGGTGATGGAGGGGGTTCCCTCGATGGTGCCTGACGACGCCGTGATCGGCTGTCTGGGCGTTCTCGTCATCCCCACCCGCGGGTCCGCGGGCCCCGGCGAGGTGCTGGTGCGGGTCAGGGGTGGCACCGAGACCTTTCTCGCCTGGTCCGCCGAGCCGCTGCCGCAAGGGGCGGAGGTGCTCGTCACCGAGTACTGCGGCGGTCGCCAGGTCACCGTGATCGCGTGGGCCGATCCGTTGGACGAGCTGACCGGCGGCATCGGGCCCGTGGAGTGAGGAGGTAAGCATGTTCGGCTATCGCGTTCCGGCCCCCGACCAGGCCATGCTCGTGTCGGGCGGCAGGCGCCGGCGGGACGGCGCACCGTTCCGCGTCGTCGTCGGGCACGGCAGGTTCGTGTTACCGATCTTCCGCAAGACCCGCTTCCTGTCGCTGGCGATGCACGAGTCGGAGGTCGCCGAGTACTGCGTGACCAGGCAGGGCATCCCGCTGACCGTGCGGTCCGTGATCGCCTTCAAGGTCGGCAACGACATCGAGAGCATCGTCAACGCCGGGCAGCGCTTCCTCTCCGAGCAGAAGGAGATGTCGGTGCTGACCGGCCGGATCTTCGCCGGCCACCTGCGCGCCATCATCGGCTCGATGACGGTCGAGGAGATCGTCACGGAGCGGCAGAAACTCGCCTCCGAGGTGGTGGAGACCTCCAAGAGCGAGATGGGCCGGATCGGCCTGATCGTCGACTCGTTCCAGATCCAGTCGATCGACGACGGCGACACCGGCTACATCAAGGCGATGTCGGCGCCCCATCAGGCGGCCATCCAGCGCGAGGCGAAGATCGCCGAGGCGCAGGCGGCGCAGAAGGCGTCCGAGGCGGAGCAGGAGTCCGCCCGGAAGCAGGCCGAGTACGCCAGGCAGACCGCCATGGTGCGGGCGCAGTACAAGGCCGAGGTCAGCCGGGTCGAGGCGGAGGCGGCGCAGGCCGGGCCGCTGGCCCAGGCGCACGCGCAGCAGGACGTGCTCGCCGCGCAGACCGAGCTGGCCGAGCGCGCGGCCCGGCTCCGCCAGCAGGAGTTGCAGGCGGAGGTGGTCAAGCCGGCCGAGGCGGAGGCCGAGCGGGTTCGGGTGCTGGCCCTCGCCGAGGCGGAACGGATGAAGATCCAGGCCGAGGCGGCGTCCTCGTACGACAGGGTGGCGCTGGACCAGCAGTTGATCGACCAGCTCCCGAAGATCGTCGAACGGGCCGCGGCCGGCCTCCAGGGCGCGAACATCAACGTGCTCAACGGGGCCGACGGGCTCGGCGAGCTCACGGCGGGGCTGGTCGGCCAGGGGCTGGCCATCCTGGACTCGGTGAGGACCACCATGCCCCAGCAGCGGTCCCCGGAGGGCGAACGCCGGCCCGACTGAGGCACGTTGATCCGGCCTTCCCGGCCCTCTCCCCTGCCGGCGGACGTCCTGTACAGCCGCCGGCAGGGAGGCCGGCCGCCGCACGGCGATCGCGGCGGGGAGCGGCGCTTGACCTGAACCTTCGTTGAACTTCTACGTTTGACCGCGTCGAGTCGATCAAGACGGGAGCGTGGTCGCGGTGCGTGCGATCGAGGTACGGGAGTTCGGCGGGCCCGAGGTACTGGTGCCGGCGGAGGTGCCCGAGCCGGTGGCCGGGGCGGGGCAGGTCGTCGTGGGGCTGGAGGTGGCCGACGTCATCTACCTGGACACCCTGCTGCGCAGCGGCTGGGGCGGCGAGATCTTCCCGGTGCGGCCGCCGTACGTCCCTGGCCAGGGCGGCGCCGGGACCGTGCTGGCCGTCGGGGAAGGGGTCGACGCGGCGTGGGTCGGGCGACGCGTGGCCGCGCCGGCGTCCGCCGGGTACGCGGAGCAGGTCGTCTCCGAGGTGGCGGAGATCGCCGCGGTCCCCGACGCGCTCGGCCCGGCCGAGGCGGCTGCCCTGCTGCACGACGGCACCACCGCCGTACGCCTCGCCCGCGCCGGGCAGCCCCGGGAGGACGAGACGGTGCTCGTGGCGGCGGCGGCAGGCGGGGCGGGGTCGCTGGTGCTGCAACTGGCGCGCGACGCGGGGGCGCGCGTCATCGCGGCGGCGCGCGGCGAACGCAAGCTCGCGCTCGCCCGCGAGCTGGGCGCGGAGCACGCCGTCGACTACTCCGAGGACGGCTGGCAGGACAAGGTTCGCGAAGCCGCCGGCGGGGACGGCGTCGACCTGGCCTTCGACGGCGCCGGGGGCGAGCTGGGCCGGGCGGCGTTCCGTACGGTGGCGCGGGGCGGCAGGTTCGTGACGTACGGGACGTCGGACGGCGGCTTCGCCGAGATCGACCCGCGCGCGGCCGCGGAGCGGGACGTACGGGTGACCAACCTCCTGGAGGGCGGCCCGCCGCCCGCCGCCGTCTCGCAGGCCGCGCTCGTCGAGGCCCTGGACCTCGCCGCCGCGGGCCGCATCAGGCCGGTGATCGGCGCGACCCACCCGCTGGCGCGCGCCGAGGACGCGCACGCCTCGCTCGCCCGGCGCGCGACGGTGGGCAAGTCGCTGCTCGTCGTGTGAGGGCGCGGGCGGGGCTCACATGTGGATCGTGGGTGCCCCGCCCTTCAGCTCCTTGGGTGCGCCCCGCCGGTACAGGAACAAGGTCACCAGGGCGCCGGCGGCGAAGAACCCCGCCGACCACCAGAACGCGGTGTGGTAACTCTCCAGCGCCGCCTGCGCCTTGACCGCCGGGTCCCTGGGGTTGCGGCCCGAGATGTAGCTCGCGGCGGCGCTGGCGGAGACGGTGTTGAGCAGGGCGATGCCGATGGAGCCACCGACCTGCTGCATGGCGTTGACCGTCGCGGACGCGACGCCCGCGTCGTGCACCGAGACGCCCAGCGTGCCCAGGCTCATCGCCGTCGCCACCACCAGCCCGAGGCCGAAGCCCACCATCACTGTCATCGGCAGGATGTGCGCCGCGTACGAACTGCTGAGGTCCAGCCTCGTCATCCACACCAGGCCGACCGCCGAGACCGCCATGCCCGGGGGCACCACCCACCGCGGCCCGATGCGCGGTACGAGGAAGTTGGTGGCGAGCGTCGCGGCGATCACCAGGCCGCCGACCATCGGCAGAAAGGCGACGCCGGAGTCGATCGGCGTGTAGTCGAGACCCGTCTGCAGGAAGTACGTGAGGAACAGGAAGACGCCGAACATCCCGCCCGCGGAGATCAGCATGCCGAGGTAGGACGCGCCGCGGTTGCGGTCGGTGACGATGCGCGTGGGCAGCAGGGGGTGCCGGCTGCGGGTCGACCACCAGGCGAACGCCGTGAGCAGCACGCCGCCGGCGATCAGCAGCCCCCAGGTGGCCGGCGCG
The DNA here is from genome assembly GCF_042874195.1 of Streptomyces sp. NPDC004134. Taxonomy (NCBI): domain Bacteria; kingdom Bacillati; phylum Actinomycetota; class Actinomycetes; order Kitasatosporales; family Streptomycetaceae; genus Streptomyces; species Streptomyces sp. NPDC004134. The sequence goes on from NZ_JBIAMS010000014.1 coordinate 66,491, forward strand.
CCCCAGTCCTGGTGCTCGGCGTTGGAGAAGCCGTAGACGACGCAGAACAGGCCGGCGGTGACCAGGGCCGTGCCGGGCACGTCGAGCGTGACGCTCCGGTCCCGGGCCGTACGGGTCAGCAGCGCGGAGGCGAAGGCGAAGGCGACGACGGCGAGGACCACGTTCACGTACAGCGTCCAGCGCCAGTCCAGGTACTCGGTGAGCACGCCGCCCAGCAGCAGGCCGATGGCACCGCCCGCGCCGGACACGGCGCCGTAGACGCTGAACGCCTTCGCCCGCTCGCCCGGGTCGGTGAACGTCGTCGTCAGCAGCGACAGCGCGGACGGGGCGAGGAGCGCGCCGAAGGCGCCCTGGAATGCGCGGGCGAGGATGAGCATGTCGAAGCTGACGGAGGCGCCCGCCACGGCGGACGCGGCGGCGAAGCCGACGAGACCGACGAGGAAGGTGACCTTGCGGCCGACGAGGTCGGCGATGCGGCCGCCGAGGAGCAGGAGGCTGCCGAAGGCCAGCGAGTACGCGGTGACGACCCACTGGCGGTCGCCGTTGGTGAAGCCGAGGTCGGACTGGGCGGACGGCAGGGCGATGTTCACGATGGTCACGTCGAGGACGACCATCAACTGGGCGAGGCCGAGGACGCCGAGGATCAGCCACCGGTGGCGGTGGGCGCGGTCGTCCTGGGGCGTGCCGGCGGTGCCGGGCGGGCCGGGTTCGCCGGCGGGACCGCTGCCGGCTACGGCGTCGGTGCGGGACATGGCGGGCTCCGTGTGGGGGGTCGGATGCTCGGAGGACCGGATGCGGCCCGTACGGGTACGGCGTAGGGGTATGAAGCCGTCGGAGTACGGGCCCGGGCCCGGCGGCCACCGGCCCGCGAGGCGGGCGTACGGGGGCCGGAGGACCGGAGTGACCGGCGAGGGGTGGTGAAGGGCGTACGGCTCAGGAGTGCCGCAGCGCCGGCAGCACCACGAGATCGACGAACCGGGCGAGATACGCGGAATCGGCGAACGTCCCGTCGATCAGCGGGCGTATGACGACCGCGCCGAACAGCAACTGCGGCAGGAACTCCGCCGCGCCCGGCTGCCCCGGCAGTTCGCCGCGCGCCACCGCGCGGTCGAGCAGGCCGCACAGGTGCGTCAACTCGTAGTCCGCGAGGGAGGCGTGCAGCGTCGCGGCCAGGTCCCCGTCGGTGAGCGCGGCGTGGTGTATCGCCGCGATCAGCGCCGTGTCCTTCTCCGCGGTGGTGGACAACTCTTCGACCAGGCTGATCAGATCACCGCGCAGGGAGCCGGTGTCGACGGCGCCGGGGTCCACGGGCCGGTTGGCGATCATCGCGGCGACGACCATCTCCGCCTTGCTGTGCCACTGCCGGTACAGGGTCGCCTTGCTGCATCGCGCGCGGGTCGCGACGAGGTCCATCGACAGCGCCTCGTACCCCGACTCGCGCAGCACGCCCAGCACCGCTTCGAGCAGCTCACGCTCGCGCTCGGGGGTCATGCGGGGCCGGCGGATCCGGGCGTCGGAGGTCTGGCCGGGGAGCTGGCCGACGGGTCTGCCGGGCATGACGAGCGATCCTTTTCGTACGGAACGGTTTCGTACCGCCACGCTAGTTTGCGGCCGGGTGAAACGCAACCGTTTCACCCGGTGACTTCACGAGGGGATCCCCAACCGGCCAATCCCCCTTTTATGCCTACTCTTTCGAGCGATTGCCGCACTCGGCGCAGATGCCTAGCGTCGAAGTATGACGATCTCCTCGCCGGCCTCCGCGGAGGCCGGGTGCCGCGCATGACCGGAGCACCCGCGGAAGCACTCCGCGCCCTCCTCCCCCTCGGACCCACCGGCCTCGGCACCGCCGCCGCGCACCCGCTCGCCGGGTACCTGGCGGAGGCCGTCCCGTCACCCGGGGCGGAGCCCCCCGCCCGTACGAAGCCCGCGCCGGAGCCGGCATCCGGCGCCGGGCCCGACGACGGCTCCGGCTCCGCCGCGGGGCCGGAGGCAGGCACCGCGCCCCCTGCCGACGGCGGCGGCGAGCGCGGGGGCCTGCGGATCCCGCCGCTGTACTGCCCCGACGCCCTGCGCAACGACCCCGCGCTCGGTGAGGAGGTCAACGAGCGGCTGGTCGCCTGGGCAGAGGAGATCGGCATCTTCACGGGCCGCATCGAGCGCCTGCGCTCCCACCAGTTCGGCCGCCTCTTCATGCTCGCGCACCCCGACTGCGACGACCCCGACCGGCTGCTGGCCGCCGCCAAGTGCGGCCTGTCCGAGTGGTCCGTGGACGACCACTGGGTGGACGAGGGCGAGGACCCGGATCCCGCCCTGCTCGGCGAACGGATGGCGCTGGCGCACGCCGTCATCGACCCCGTACGGCTGCCCGCGCGCTACATGCCGCAGTTCGAGGAGACCGTGCAGCGCGAGCCGGTGCTGCGCGCGTTCCGCTCCGCCCTGGCGCACCTCTCGCGGTACGCGAGCCCCACCCAGGTCGCCCGGCTGCGGCACGAGTTGGCCGTCATGTTCGTCGGGTACGGCCAGGAGGCCGAGTGGCGCTCCTCGGCGCGCACCCCCGCGGTGTGGGAGTACCTGCTCCACCGCTACGAGAACGCGTTCTTCCCCTGCATGGTCCTCGTGGACCCTGTCAGCGGGTACGAGCTGCCGCCCGACGAGTTCGCCGACGCCCGGGTCCGCCGCACGTACCTCTACGCCGGCACCGCCAGCGTGCTCCTCAACGATCTGTACTCGATGGGAAAGGAAGACCCCACGGACACCAACCTGCCCAACCTGATCGCCGCCGAAGAAGGCTGCACCCTCCAGGAGGCCGTGGACCGTACGGCCCTGATCCACGACGAGCTGATGCACACCTACGAGATGGAGGCCGCGGCCCTGACCGCCGCCGGCTCCCCGCACCTCGGCCGCTTCCTGGCCGGCGTGTGGGCATGGATGGGCGGCTGCAAGGAGTGGCACGCCACCAGCGCGCGCTACCAGACCGCCTGACCCGCCTGACCCGCCGGGCCCACCCGCCTGCCGGCCCGGACCGCCGGGCCGGCCCGGCCGAACCGGCCCGTCCGTCCCCCCGACGCACCCGCAGGCCCGCCTGACGGGCCCACGCGTCCCGCATCCGCACGCCCCCGACCACCACGCCTCAGCAGCTTCAGCACGCCCAGCACGCTCAGCACGTCCTCAGAAGGAGAACGACCATGGCGGCAGCCGCCGACACGAACGTCCTCAGCAGCCCGTACCAGCACTCCATCGCCGACTACTGGAACCGGGAGAAGGACCCCGTCAACCTCAAGCTCGGCGACGTCAGCGGCACGTACCACCACCACTACGGCATCGGCGAGGTCGACCAGTCCGTGCTGGCGGGCCCGGAGGAGACCAGGGAAGCGCGGATCATCGCGGAGATGCACCGCCTGGAGACCGCGCAGGCCACCCTCCTGCTCGACCACCTCGGCGAGCCCGACGCGGGCGCCCGGCTGCTGGACGCCGGCTCCGGCCGCGGCGGCACGAGCTTCATGGCGCACGAACGATTCGGCTGCCGCGTCGACGGCATCTCGATCTCGCAGTCCCAGGTCTCCTTCGCCAACGACCAGGTGCAGCGCCGCGGGCTGGGGAGCGCGGTGCGGTTCCACCTGAAGAACATGCTCGACACGGGCTTCGAGACGGGCGCGTTCCGCGGGATCTGGAACAACGAGAGCACGATGTACGTGGAGTTGGCGCAGCTCTTCAAGGAGCACGCGCGGCTGCTCTCCCGCGGCGGCCGGTACGTCACCATCACCGGCTGCTACAACGACGCCTACGGGCTGCCGTCCCGCGCCGTCAGCCAGATCAACGCGCACTACATCTGCAACGTCCACCCGCGGTCGACGTACTTCAAGGAGATGGTCGCGAACCGGCTGGTGCCCGCGCAGGTCATCGACCTGACCGAGGCGACGATCCCGTACTGGGAGCTGCGGGCCAAGTCCTCGGTAGCCACCGGGATCGAGGAGGCGTTCCTCACGGCGTACCGCAGCGGGAGCTTCCAGTACCTGCTGATCGCCGCGGATCGGGTCTGACCGGATCCGAACGGCTCGCCCGGTGGGCGCCCGCGGCCGGCGGGACCCACCGGGGCGGCCCGGCGCCGGTGGCCGCGTCCGCACCGGCGCCGGGTTCGGGGGTCCGGGACGGGGTCCGGGGGTCCGGGACGGGGTCCGGGGGTCCGGGACGGGGTCCGGGGGTCCGGGACGGGGTCCGGGGGTCCGGGACGGGGTCCGGGGGTCCGGCGTTCGGTAAAGGGCCGGGTAAAAGGAGATCGGCCGCTCACGGGGTGCGTGAGAGGCTGGCGCACGTGCGCATTGGGGTGCTGGGTCCGCTGGAGGTGGCGGTCGGCGGAGTGCCGGTGGAGATCGCCGGCGGCCGGCTCCGCGCGCTGCTCGTACGGCTCGCGCTCGACCCCGGCCGGTACGTCGGCACGGCGCTGCTCGCCGACGGCCTCTGGGGCGACGACGCCCCCGCCGACCCCGGCAACGCGCTCCAGTCCCTCGTCTCCCGGCTGCGCCGCGCGCTCGGCCGGGCCGACGTCCTCGCCTACGGGCCCGCCGGCTACCGGCTCGCGCTGCCGCCGGAGGCGGTGGACGCCGTGCGCTTCGAGCGGCGGGCGCACGCCGGGCGCGAGGCGCTGGCGGCGGGCGACGCCGCAGCGGCGCGGCGGCTGCTGGAGGAGGCGCTGGCGCTGTGGCGCGGGCCTGCGCTCGCGGACGTGGCGGACGCGCCGTTCGCGGCGGCTCCCGCGCACCGGCTGGAGGAGCTGCGGCTGGAGGCCACCGAGGACCGCATCGAGGCGGGCCTCGCGGATGCCGGTCCTGCCGGTGCTCGCCCCGGTGCCGCGGTCCCCGAGCTGGAGGCGCTGACGGTGGCGCACCCGCTGCGCGAGCGCCCGCGCGCGCTGCTGATGCGCGCGCTGTACGCGGCGGGTCGGCAGCCGGAGGCGCTGGGGGCGTACGAGGAGTACCGCGCGCTGCTGGCGGAGGAGCTGGGCGCGGACCCGTCGGAGGGCCTGCGGGAGCTGCACGTGGCGGTGCTGCGGGGCGAGGTGCCGGGGCGGGGCGGCGCGGGCGGCCCTGGCGGTACGGGGCCGGGCGGCTCAAGCGGTCCGTACGGTACGCACACGGGCGCCGGGAGTGATCCGTACGGCAGCAATCCGGCAGGCGCAAGGGGCTCGTACGGTACGAAGTCCGTCAGCGGCGCCGGCGCCGGTGCCCCCGACGACTCCCCGCCCCCGGTCCGTACCAACCTGCGCGCCGCCCTCACCAGCTTCGTCGGCCGCGACGGCGAACTGCGCCGCGTGCACGCCCTCCTCGGCGGCTCGCGGCTCGTCACCCTCACGGGGCCCGGCGGCGCCGGCAAGACCCGGCTCGCCACCACCGCCGCGGAAGCGCTCCTCGACGACTCCCCCGGCGGCGTGTGGCTCGTCGAACTCGCGCCCGTGACCGGCGGCGACGACGTCCCGTTCGCCGTGCTCGGCGCGCTCGGCCAGCGCGAGACCGCGGTGCTCGACAACCGCCACCTGCCCCCGCGCGACGTGCTGACCCGGCTCACCGACACCCTGGCCGCCGCGCCCACCACCCTCGTACTCGACAACTGCGAGCACGTCGTCTCCGCCGCCGCCCACCTCGCCGACCACCTGCTGCGCCGGTGCCCCGAGCTGCGCGTGCTCGCCACCAGCCGCGAGCCGCTGGGCATCGACGGCGAGGCGCTGTGCCCCGTCCCGCCCCTGAGCCTGCCCCCGCAGGACGCTCACGAGGGGCAGGACGTCCGGGACGAGCAGGCCACCGGCGCGGCCGTGCGGCTCTTCGCCGACCGTGCCCGCGCCGCCCGCCCCGACTTCGCCGTCGGCCCCGCCAACGCCGCCGCCGTCGCCGAGATCTGCCGCCGCCTGGACGGCCTGCCGCTGGCCATCGAACTGGCCGCCGCCCGGCTGCGTGCGCTGCCCGTCGAGCAGGTCGCCGCCCGCCTGGACGACCGGTTCCGGCTGCTGACCACCGGCAGCAGGACCGCGCTGCCCCGGCACCGTACGCTCCAGGCCGTCGTCGCCTGGAGCTGGGAGCTGCTGGGGGACACGGAACGGCGGCTCGCGGAGTGGCTGTCGGTGTTCCCGGGCGGCGCGACGCCCGAGTCCGTCGCGGGCGTGTGCGGCACGGACGTCGTCACCGCTCTCGACCTGCTCGCCGCCCTCGCCGACAAGTCCCTGCTGCAGATCGCGGAAGCACCGCAGGGCGCGAAGGCCGAGCCGGGCGCCGCCCCGCGCTACCGCATGCTGGAGACGATCCGCGAGTTCGGCCGCGACCGCCTCGCCGAGGCCGGCGATCTCGACCGGGTACGGGCCGCGCACGCCGCCCACTTCCTCCGGCTCGCCGAGACCGCGGACCCGCACGTGCGCGGCCGCGAACAGCTCGGCTGGATCGCCCTCCTCGACGCCGAGCACGACAACCTCCTGGCGGCCCTGCGCTACGCCACCGACGTCGGGGACGCCCGCACCGCCGTCCGGCTGGTCGCCGCCCTCGGCATCTACTGGATGATCCTCGGCCACCACAGCGAGGCCGCCGACTGGCTCCGCCTCGCGCTCGCCGTCCCCGGCGACCTGCCCCTCGAACCGCACGCGGTCGCCCTCGGCTTCTACCTCATCAACTCCGCCACCAGCGGCGGCACCGACCCCGACCCGGCGGCCCTGGAGGAGCTGACGGCGCTGGCCGCGCGGGTCGATCCGATGAGCGGGCATCCGATGCTGGCCGTGCTGGAGCCGGGCATCGCGGTGTTCACGGACGACGACGAGCGCGGGCTCGCCGCGATCGACGAGCGGCTGGGGCACCCGGACCCGTGGGCGCGGGGGCTGCTGCGGATGATCCGGGCGGCGTTCCGGGAGAACCGGGGGTACGCGCCGGGTCTCGAGGAGGACCTGGAGGCGGCCGCGGCGGAGTTCCGCGAGGTCGGCGACCGGTGGGGGCTGGCGATGTCCCTGCACCAACTCGGCGAGTACCGCGCGCTGCTGGGGGACGCGGAGCGGGCGCGGGCGGGGTTCGAGGAGGCGCTGCGGCTGATGGGCGAGGTGCACGCCGAGGACGACGTGGGGCAGTTGCGCACCCGGCTCGCGCAGCTCGAAGCGGCGCAGGGGCGTACGGAGGAGGCGCGCGCGGAGTTGCACCGCGTGTTGGGTGTGGCCGTGCGCGAGGGGCGCTCGCATGTCGCGGCGCTGTGCCGGGACATCCTGGGCGACCTCGCACGCTGGGCGGGCGACGCGGACGAGGCGGAGCGGTGGTACGGGGAGGCGCTGGCGACGCTGCGGCGGGGCGGGGTGGCGGTGCCGCAGATCGAGGCGATCGTACGGACGGGGCGGGCGCTGCTCGCGTGCGTACGGGGTGACCTGGCCGGCGCGCGTACGGAACTGGCGACGGGGCTCGGCGTCGCGGTCGGGGTGAAGGACATGCCGGTGGTCGCGATGGTCGGGGTCGGCGTGGCGACGCTGGCGGCGGAGTACGCCGCGCACGCGGAGACGGAGCAAGCGGAGGCGGAGGACGCAGGGGCGGCGTTCGCCCGCGCCGCCGGGCTGCTCGGCGCGGCCGACTCCGTCCGCGGGGTCCGCGACGTCGCGCTACCGGACGCCGCCGGCCTGGCCGCCCGGCTGCGCCGCGCGCTCGGCGCGGAGTTCGAGCCGGCCCGGGCCCGCGGCGCCGCCCTCAAGCAGGGCGACGCCGTCGAACTGCTCCGCGCGTACCTGGCCGACACCCCGGACCCCGCTCCGGGGCCGGCCGCGGAACCGGCGGCCGAAGACTAGGTGCGCCGCAGATACGCCCGTACCGCCAGCGGGAAGAACACCGCGAACAGCCCCGCGCTCCACAGCACCGACTCCAGCACCGGCCCCGCGACCGGCCCCTCGACCATCAGCCCCCGCGCGGCCTCCATCACGCCCGTCACCGGGTTCACGTCGACCCACGTCCCCAGCCAGCCGGGCAGAGTGTCAGTGGGCACCAATACGTTGGTGCCGAAGGTCAGCGGGAACATCGCCATGAAGCCCACGCCCTGCACCGCCCCCGGCTCCCGTACGAGCATCCCGATCAGCACGAACAGCCACGAGAGGCAGAACGCGAAGAACATCACCAGCAGACAGGCCGCCAGGGCCGGCAGCAGTCCGGTCTCGACCCGGAAGCCCACGGCGTAGCCGAAGCCGAGTTGCACCACGATCAGGATGACGAACCGGATCAGGTCGCCGAGCACCGAGCCGATCAGCGGGGCGGAGCGCGCGATGGGCATGCTCCGGAAGCGGTCGAAGACGCCCTTCTTGATGTCGTCGTTGAGGTTGATGCCGGTCTGGACCGACGCGAAGGCCGTGTTCATGACCATCAACGCCGGCAGCAGGGTCTGCAGATACGCGTGCGTGGAACCGGCGACCGCACCGCCCAGCAGGTACAGGAACATGACGAGGAAGAGGATCGGCTGCAGCGTCACGTCGATCAGTTGCTCGGGCGTGCGCCTGGTCTTGACCAGGCTGCGGCCGGCGAGGGCGACGCTGTGGCGTACGAGCGCGAAGGGCCGCGCGGCGCCTTCGGGGCGGGACGGTACGGCGGTCCGCCCGGGGGCGGTGAGCGTGGTCATCGGACGGCCTCCTCGGTCTTCGCGGTACGGGCCGCGCCCGCGGCCCCGGTGCCGGAGCCGGAGCCAGCCGTGGCGGCCGTGTCGTGGCCGGTGAGGGTGAAGAACACGTCGTCCAGGTCGGGCAGCCGCAGCGACAGCTCGGACACCGCGATCCCGGCCTCGTCGAGGCGGCGGACGGCCGCCGTGAGCATGTCGTCGTCGGCGACGGGGACGGTCAGCGTGCCGCGCGTCGGCGACTCCGGCTGCGTGCCGGCCACCGCCGCGAGGATCCCGGCCGAGTCCAGCAGCCGCGCCGGGTCAAGTGGGCGCAGGTCGAGGTGGCGGCCGCCGACGCGCCGCTTCAGCTCGGCCGGGGTGCCGTGGGCGATGACCCGGCCGTGGTCGATGACGGAGATCTCGTCGGCGAGCGCGTCCGCCTCCTCCAGGTACTGGGTGGTGAGCAGCACGGTCACGCCGTCCCCGACCAGCGAGCGGACGATGCCCCAGACGTCCTCGCGGCGTACCGGGTCCAGGCCGGTCGTCGGCTCGTCGAGGTAGATGACGTCGGGCCGGCCGACGAGGGAGGCGGCGAGGTCGAGGCGGCGGCGCATGCCGCCGGAGTACGTCCGCACGGGGCGGCCGGCGGCCTCGGCCAGCTCGAAGTGCGCGAGCAGCTCGCGGGCGCGGGCCCGGGCGGCGGCGGTGCGCATGTCCAGGAGCCGCCCGATGAGCACGAGGTTCTCGGTGCCGGTCAGGTCCTCGTCCACGGAGGCGTACTGGCCGGTCAGCCCGATGAGCCGGCGCACCTCGCCGGCGTCGCGGACGACGTCGAGGCCGCCGACGGTCGCGGTGCCCTCGTCGGGGCGGAGGAGGGTGGCGAGGATCCGTACGGCGGTGGTCTTGCCGGCCCCGTTGGGGCCGAGGACGCCGAGGACGGTGCCCTGCCGGGCCGCGAGGTCGATGCCGGCCAGCGCGGTGGTCGCGCCGAACCGTTTGACCAGGCCCTCGGCCCTGAATGCGTAGGTCATGCGGGTGTCTCCTTCTCGGTCTGCGGGAAGGAGCGTGCCGAGGACCGCTGGCACGGCGCGCACAGGACACTGTCATGGCGGCGCTATGTCCGGTTTATCGGATTGCAGGAGGTGCGTTCGCTGAGAGCGGAATAGGGCCGTACGGGTCAACCCACGCGTCACGCACGACGGCGCCCCGACCGGCTCGTTGAGCGCCCGCCCGGGCCTCCGCGCGCAACCACGCGCCCCCGCGCAACCCCCCGAGCGCCCGCCGCTGAGCACCGGAAAAGTGCCGCCAATCGGACCCCTGGGCTACGGTTCACGCTGCGGTACGTCAAACTTGTGACTGATCGCACTGTTTTACTGTCCGGCATCATGGAAAGCGACGGGCCGACCGAGCAACGGCCCGCGGTCGCCCGGGCACCCCGACAAGGAGAGAACTCGTGGACGACGTTCTGCGGCGCGCGCCCCTCTTCGCCGCGCTCGACGACGAGCAGGCTGCGGAGCTGCGTGCCTCCATGACCGAGGCGACGCTGTCGCGCGGTGACGCGCTCTTCCACGAGGGCGAGCCCGGCGACCGGCTGTACGTCGTCACCGAGGGCAAGGTGAAGCTCCACCGCACCTCCCCCGACGGGCGCGAGAACATGCTGGCCGTGCTGGGCCCCGGCGAGCTGATCGGCGAGCTGTCCCTGTTCGACCCGGGCCCGCGCACGGCCACCGCCTCGGCGTTGACCGAGGTCAAGCTGCTCGGCCTCGGCCACGGCGACCTCCAGCCCTGGCTGAACGCCCGCCCCGAGGTCGCCTCCGCGCTGCTGCGGGCGGTCGCCCGCCGGCTGCGGCGCACCAACGACCAGATGTCCGACCTGGTCTTCTCCGACGTCCCCGGCCGCGTCGCCCGCGCCCTGCTGGACCTCTCGCGGCGCTTCGGCGTGCCGGGGGACGAGGGCATCCACGTCGTGCACGACCTGACGCAGGAGGAGCTGGCCCAGCTCGTCGGCGCCTCCCGGGAGACGGTCAACAAGGCGCTGGCGGACTTCGCCAGCCGCGGCTGGCTGCGCCTGGAGGCGCGGGCCGTGATCCTGCTGGACGTGGAGCGCCTGGCGAAGCGCTCGCGCTGACCCGGAGCCGGCGCCACCGCGCGGACGCCACCGCCTCACGGAGACCACCCCGGCACGGAGACCACCCCGGCACGGCTGCCACCGCTTCACGGCGCCGCCGCGGCACCGACGTGGCTTCGCACGCACGTGACCGGGACGGTGGGCCCGGCTACGTGATCAGGCCGTGCTCCTTCAGATACTCGAGCTGGGCCCGCACCGACAGCTCGGCCGCGGGCCACAGCGTCCGGTCCACGTCCGCGTACACGTGCGCCACCACGTCCGCGGCCGTGCGGTGCCCGTTCTCGACCGCCGTCTCGACCTGCGCCAGCCGCGTCGCGCGGTGGGCCAGGTAGTACTCCACCGCGCCCTGGGCGTCCTCCAGCACCGGCCCGTGGCCCGGCAGCACCGCCGAGACGCCGTCGTCCACGGTCAGGGACTGCAGCCGGCGCAGCGAGTCGAGATAGTCGCCGAGGCGGCCGTCCGGATGGGCGACCATCGTCGTGCCGCGGCCGAGGATGGTGTCGCCGGTGAGCACGGCGTCGTCGGCCGGGAGGTGGAAGCAGAGCGAGTCCGCGGTGTGCCCCGGCGTGGGCACGACCCGCAGCTCCAGCCCGCCGACGGATATCACGTCCCCGGCGGCCAGCCCTTCTTCGCCGAGGCGCAGCGCCGGGTCCAGGGCCCGCACCTTCGTCCCGGTCAGCTCCGCGAAGCGGACCGCTCCCTCGGCGTGGTCCGCGTGCCCGTGGGTGAGCAGCGTGAGCGCCACCCGCAGGCCCGCCCGGTCCGCGGTGTCCACGACCGCCGCCAGATGGCCTTCGTCCAGCGGCCCGGGGTCGATCACCACGGCCCGCGCGGAGTCCGGCTCGGCGACGATCCACGTGTTCGTGCCGTCGAGGGTCATGGGCGAGGCGTTGGGCGCCAGCACGCACGTCGCACGCGCGGTGGCCGGTCCGCTGAGCACCCCGCCGCGCGGCTGCCCCGGCAGCGCCGCCGCGTCCGTCACACGACCACCCCCGCCGTCCCCTGCGCTGCCGCCCTCATGACGGCAGCCTCCGCGTGAACTCCTCGTGCCCGGGAGCGCTCAGCACGACGTCGTCCCCCTCCATCCGGGCCTTCACCAGCACCGCCGCAAGATCCCGCTCCCCGGCCGCTTCCAGCGCCGCGGCCGCCGACCCGTACTCCCTGAGCCCGCGCAGCATCGAGATCGTCGGCGGCAGCATCACCAGCTCGCCCCGCTCGTATCCCTCGGCCGCCTCGGCGGGCCTGACCCACTCCGCGCGGTCGGCCTCCGTCGAGGCGTTCCGCGTGCGCTGGCCCTCGGGGAGGGCGGCGACGAAGAACCACGTGTCGTACCGCCGGGTCTCGAACTCGGGGGTTATCCAGCGCGCCCAGGCGCCGAGCAGATCGGTCCGTACGACCAGTCCGCGGCGGGCCAGGAAGTCGGCGAAGCCCAGCTCGCGGGCGACCAGCGCCGCGCGGTCCGCCTCCCAGTCCGCCCCCGTGGTGTCCGCCACGACCTCCGCCGCCGAGGCCCCGGCCAGCAGCACCCCGGCCTCCTCGAACGTCTCCCGCACGGCCGCGCAGACCACCGCCTGCGCCTCCGGCTCGGCCACCCCCAGCCGGGCCGCCCACTGCGCCGGAGACGGCCCGGCCCAGGCCGCCGCGTCCAGCGGGCGCTCGTCGCGCGGATCGACGCCGCCGCCCGGATACGCGTACGCACCCGCGGCGAAGGGCATGGAGGTCTTTCTCCGCAGCATGTACACCCACGGGCCGTCGGGGGCCGTGCCGCGCAGCAGCAGCACCGTCGCCGCGCGGCGCGGCGTGACGGGCGTCAGCTCGCCGCGGGCGAGCGCGCGGATGCGCTCGGCGGGCGGAATCCACCGGGGCTGCGCACCCGCCGCGGCGTTCGCGGCGTTCATTTCGGACATGACCGGGAGCCTACGGGCTGCCGAGGACATGTTCGAGTGGGCAACCCCAGCCTGTGGACAACTACCGGCATGTGGATAACTCCGGCCCCGCGGACCCCCGTACCCGCCCGGAAGAGCGCCCCGGAAGAGCGTCCCGGACGAGCGCCAGGGACGCAGCCCCCTACCCGGCCAGCTCCGCCTGGAACTCGATCTCCACCGGCGCGTCCAGCGGCAGCACCGCCACCCCCACCGCGCTCCGCGCGTGCACACCGGCCTCGCCCAGCACCTGGCCCAGCAGCTCGCTCGCGCCGTTGATCACACCCGGCTGGGCCGTGAAGTCCGGCGCCGAAGCCACGAAGCCGACGACCTTCACCACCCGTACGACCAGGTCGAGGTCCCCGGCGACCGACTTGATCGCCGCGAGCCCGTTCAGCGCACACCGCGCGGCCAGCTCCCTGGCCTCCTCCGGCGTGACCTCGGCCCCGACCTTCCCGGTCAGCGGCAGCGTGCCGTCGACCATCGGGAGCTGCCCGGCGGTGAACACGTACGGCCCGCTGCGCACGGCGGGCACGTACGACGCCAGCGGCGGCACCACCTCGGGCAGGCTGAGCCCCAGCTCGGCGAGCTTCCCCTCGACCCGCCCCGCCATCAGCTCTTTTCCCGCTTCAGATACGCCACGAGCTGCTCGGAGTTCGGCCCGGGCACGACCTGGACCAGCTCCCAGCCGTCCTCGCCCCACTGGTCCAGGATCTGCTTGGTGGCGTGTACGAGCAGCGGCACGGTCGCGTATTCCCACTTCGTCATGGGCCAGACTTTAGCCCGCCCCGACTGGCCCCCGCTTGGGGCCGTCGGACGGAGGCGGTCTGCTGAGTCGCGCGCCGAGGAATTAGGCTCGCGGACATGAGCGGGCTCCAGAGGCTGCACGTGGTGACCGGCAAGGGCGGGACCGGCAAGACGACCGTGGCCGCCGCCCTGGCGCTGGCACTGGCCGCCGACGGCAGGCGCACTCTGCTCGTCGAGGTGGAGGGGCGGCAGGGCATCGCCCAGCTCTTCGAGACCGAGCCGCTGCCGTACGGCGAGCGGCGCATCGCCTCGGCGCCGGGCGGCGGCGACGTGTACGCGCTCGCCATCGACGCCGAGCAGGCCCTGCTGGACTACCTGCAGATGTTCTACCGGATGGGCAGCGCCGGACGGGCCCTCCGCCGGCTCGGCGCCATCGACTTCGTCACCACCATCGCCCCGGGCCTGCGCGACGTCCTGCTCACCGGCAAGGCGTGCGAGGCGGCCCGCCGCCAGGACAAGCACGGCCGGCACGTGTACGACGCGGTGGTCATGGACGCCCCGCCGACCGGCCGCATCACGCGCTTCCTGGGCGTCAACGCCGAGGTGGCCGGGCTGGCCAAGGCCGGGCCCATCCACAACCACGCCCGGTCGGTGATGCGGGTGCTGACCTCGGCCCGTACCGCCGTGCACCTGGTCACCCTCCTTGAGGACATGCCGGTGCAGGAGACCGTCGACGGCGTCGCCGAGCTGCGCGAGGCGGGGCTCCAGGTCGGCGCCGCGGTGATCAACATGGTGCGCCCCTCGCTCATGGACGACGCCGAGCTGGAACGGGCCGCCGCCGACCCCGCCGCCCTCGCCGCCGCGCTGTCCGCCGCCGGGCTGGGCGGCGCGAGCCGGGGCGCACGGGCGGAGCGGCTGGTCGCGCCCCTGCTGCGGGAGGCGCGCGAGCATACGGAGCGGCTGGCCCTGGAACGTACGCAACGGGCCGCGCTGGCGCGGCTGGAGCTGCCGCAGTACGAACTGCCGCTGCTCACCGAGGGAGTGGATCTGGCCGGTCTCTACCGGCTGTCCGGCGAGCTGGGAAAGCAGTGGCCCCTATGAGCCTCGACACCGCGCCCCGGCTGGACGCCGACGGGCTCCTCGACGACCCGCAGACCCGCATCGTCGTCTGCTGCGGCGCCGGCGGCGTCGGCAAGACGACGACGGCCGCCGCTCTCGGCGTACGGGCCGCGGAGCGCGGCCGCCGCGTCGTGGTGCTCACCATCGACCCGGCGAAGCGGCTGGCGCAGTCCATGGGCATCGACGCCCTGGACAACAGCCCGCGGCGGGTCGACGGCGTGGAGGGACCCGGCGAGCTGTACGCCATGATGCTCGACATGAAGCGCACCTTCGACGAGATCGTCGAAGCGCACGCGGACGGGGAGCGGGCCCGCGCCATCCTGGAGAACCCCTTCTACCAGTCGCTGTCGGCCGGCTTCGCCGGCACGCAGGAGTACATGGCGATGGAGAAGCTGGGCCAGTTGCGGGCCCGGGACTCCTGGGACCTGATCATCGTGGACACCCCGCCCAGCCGCTCCGCGCTGGACTTCCTGGACGCGCCGAAGCGGCTGGGATCCTTCCTCGACGGGCGCTTCATCAGACTGCTGACCGCGCCGGCGAAGGCGGGCGGCCGGGCGGGGATGAAGTTCCTCAACGTCGGGATGTCGATGATGACGGGGACGCTCGGCAAGCTGCTGGGCGCCTCCCTGCTGCGCGACGTGCAGACGTTCGTCGCGGCCATGGACACGCTCTTCGGCGGCTTCCGCACGCGCGCGGAGGCGACGTACCGGCTGCTGCAGGCGCCGGGCACGGCCTTCCTGGTGGTGGCGACGCCGGAGCGGGACGCGCTGCGGGAGGCGGCCTATTTTGTCGAACGCCTCGAAGCGGACCGGATGCCGCTGGCGGGTCTGGTGCTCAACAGGGTGCACGAGAGCGAGGCGGCGCACCTGAGCGCGCAGCGGGCACTGGCGGCGGCCGAGGCGCTGGACGAGCGGGGCATGGACGACGCGGGCTCCGGCGCGAAGGGCGCGGGGACGGCGGGCACGAACGGCACTGCCGGCACGGGCACGGAGGGCGCGGCGGATGCCGCGGCGCTGCTGCGGCTGCATGCCGAGCGGATGCAGGTGCTGGCACACGAGCGCCGTACGCGGGACCGGTTCGCGGCGCTGCACCCGGAGGTTCCGGTGACCCAGGTCACCGCGCTGCCGGGGGACGTACACGACCTCGCGGGGCTACGGGACGTGGCGGAGCGGCTGACGGCGCAGGAGGCGCCGGGCGCGTAGGCCGGAGCACGCGTGGGGGGGCGTAGCCGGGGCGTACGGCGCGCGGGCCGCGCCCGGCCCGTAGCGACGGGCACAAGGGCAACGGGCCCGAAGGCTCAGGACAGGCGCACAGCGGGGCTTGCGGCGGACTCACGACGGGCACACAGCAGGCTCACGGCGGGACTGCGAGCCCCGGAGCCCGGGGTCAGCCCGCGGCTACCGGCAGCTCCTCCGCGGCGCGCAGCGCGTCCTCGTGCAGGGCGCCTTCGTGCAGCGGCGTGCCCGCGCTCTCGTACTCCTCACGTGCCGTTTCCAGCAGTCTGCGCCACGACGTGACCGTCGGCCGGCGGCGCAGCAGCGCCCGCCGTTCGCGTTCCGTCATGCCGCCCCATACGCCGAACTCGACGCGGTTGTCGAGCGCGTCGGCGAGACACTCGGTGCGCACCGGGCATCCGGTGCAGACCGCCTTGGCTCTGTTCTGTGCCGCGCCTTGCACGAACAGTTCGTCCGGATCGGCAGTGCGGCAGGCTGCCTGTGCGCTCCAGTCGGTAACCCAGCTCATGCTGGCGCCGTCCTCTCCCGAATTGAGGCTCCCCCACGGCGGCAAACGGCATATGCACCGTTGCCAGTTGAGGACGTTACGGAAGGAGTGCGGCAACGCAACACCCCCGTCAGGCCCAAAGTTGAATGGCCCGAACGGACTATGCGTACGCGGCAGATCACCCACCGGAGTGAGCCCTCCTGGCCAAGGACGATCCGGGCAAAGCGGGCAGTTCGCCGACTTGCAATCGGATCTCGGGCGTCACATGTCGTCAATTCGGTCAAGCCTCATCACCCACAGGAGTGAACCAACGGGCGAGGTGGACCGTGGCCGGTGGTGATGGCCGAAAACAGAGTAGGCGAACAGACGGGCGGCTGTCCGGGGAATCAGAAGTTAGGGTGGCCCCATGGCCTACAAGCGCCCGGGTGGCGGACTCACCGCCACGCAGCAAGCCGCGAAGTTCCTCGGCGTCAGCGTCCTCGCGGGCTCCGTGCTCGCGGGCCTCGCGCTGCCCGCCGCCGGTCTGCTGGGCCTGACGGCCAAGGGCACGGTCGCGGAGTTCGACGACATCCCCGCGGACCTCAAGCGCCCCCCGCTCAGCCAGAAGACCACCATCCTCGACCGCGAGGGCGGCCACCTGGCCGACGTCTATTCGCGCAACCGCACGGTGGTCAAGTTCGACGACATCGCGCCGGTGATGCGGCAGGCGATCGTCGCGATCGAGGACGAGCGGTTCTACGAGCACGGGGCCGTCGACCTCCAGGGCATCCTGCGCGCACTGAACAGCAACGCGCAGTCCGGCACGGTCTCCGAAGGCGCCTCCACGCTCACCCAGCAGTACGTGAAGAACCTCTTCGTCGAAGAGGCGGGCAACGACGCCCGGAAGGTCGCCGAGGCCACCCGGCAGACGCTCGGGCGCAAGATCCAGGAGCTGAAGTACGCGATCCAGGTCGAGAAGGAGCTCACCAAGGACGAGATCCTGGAGAACTACCTGAACATCGCCTTCTTCGGCCAGCAGGCGTACGGCATCGAGGCCGCCGCCGAGCGCTACTTCAGCAAGTCCGCCGACAAGCTGACCCTCGCCGAGTCCGCGATGCTCGCCGGCATCGTGCAGTCCCCGAGCCGGTGGGACCCGATCAACGACCCGGAAGCGGCCGAGAGGCGCCGCAACGCCGTGCTGCGGCGCATGGTCAGCAACGACAACGTCACCCAGGCCGAGGCCGACAAGGCCATGAAGGAACCGCTGGGCCTCAAGGTCAGCGAGCCGCGCAACGGGTGCATCACCGCGGTCAGCGGCGCCGCCTTCTTCTGCGACTACGTACGCGAAGTGCTGCTCGACGACAAGAGCTTCGGGAAGACGCCCGAGGCGCGGTCCAAGCGCTGGAACCGCGGCGGCCTGACCATCCGCACCACCCTCGACCCGGTGGCGCAGAAGTCCGCCAGCGAGTCGATCAAGAGCCACGTCTACCAGGACGACAAGGTCGCCACCGCCGTCACCATGGTGGAGCCCGGCACCGGCAAGATCCGCGCGATGGGGCAGTCCAGGCCGTACGGCTCGGGCAAGAACGAGTTGATGATCAACCTGTCCGTTGAGAAGTCCATGAACGGGTCCAACTTCGGCTTCCAGGTCGGCTCCACCTTCAAGCCGCTCACCACCGCGGCGGCGCTGGAGAAGGGCGTGCCGAACACGAAGGTGTACCCGTCGCCGAACGAGATGCCGTATCCGAGCCCGGTGGACACGTGCGAGTCCGGCGCACCGTACGTCAACTCCACGGGTGAGGAAGTCGCGAACGAGACGGAGGAGGAGGTCGGCCCGTACAGCATGCGCGAGGCCACCGCCAAGTCCATCAACACCTACTTCGTCGACCTCATCTCGGACATCGGCATCTGCCCGGTCAAGGAGCTGGCGCAGAGCATGGGCATCCACCGGGGCGACGGCAAGGAGCTGGAGGAGTCCCCCTCGCTCACCCTCGGCGGCCAGACCATCGCGCCGCTGGCGATGGCCAACGCGTACGCGACGTTCGCCAACCGCGGCGAGTACTGCAGTCCGGTCGCCATCGAGTCCATCAAGGACGCGAAGGGCAAGAAGGTCCCGGTGCCGAAGACGCAGTGCAAGCGCGTCATGTCGGAGAAGACGGCCGGCACGATAAACACCCTGCTGTCGGGCGTCGTCGAGGACGGCACCGGCCAGGAGGCGGGGCTGACCGGGCGGGACAACGCGGGCAAGACCGGTACGACGGACGAGCGGAAGGCCGCCTGGTTCGTCGGCTACACCTCGGACCTCGCCGGCGCGGTGTGGGTCGGCGGGCCCCAGGACGACGTCTCCATGGAGAACATCCAGATCGGCCCCACGTACCACGAGCGGGTCTTCGGTGGCGCGGTCCCCGGCCCGATCTGGCGCGACGCCATGGACGGCGCCCTGGCGGGCAAGACGTCACCCGAGCTGTACAAGGTCCCGGTGCCGGTCGACCGCCCCGACAAGGGCAAGGGCGACGATGACGACGAGGACGACGACGACAAGCCGGACGACCCGCTGGGCGGCCTCCTCGGAGGCAACAACGGCAACGGCGGCGGGAACGGCGGCAATGGCGGGGGCCCCGGCGGCGGCGGCCCGGGCGGCGGCACGCTCGACGGGGGCGCGCTGGACGGCGGCTGGTCGGACGGCGGGAACGGCGGCTGGCCGGACGGCAGGTGACGGGGGACCCGGCCGCGACGGCCGGAGAGCCCCCGTACCCCGGGCCTCAGCTTCGGTGACCGGAGCCGGTCACCCCTGACCGAGGGCGCGCTTGACCGCGGCGGCCACGCGCCCGCCCTCGGCCCGCCCTGCGACCTTGGGATTCACGATCTTCATCACGGCGCCCATGGCCCGCGGGCCCTCGGCCCCGGCAGCCTTCGCCTCGGCGACGGCCTCGTCGGCCAGCGCGGCCAGCTCCTCGTCACCGAGCTGCTTCGGCAGGTAGTCCGCGAGCACCTCGCCCTCGGCGCGCTCCCGCTCCGCGGACTCCGGACGACCGCCCTGCGCGAAGGCATCCGCGGCTTCGCGCCGCTTCTTGGCCTCGCGGGTGATCACCTTCAGCACCTCGTCGTCGGAGAGCACGCGCGCCTCCTTGCCCGCGACCTCCTCCTTCGTGATCGCGGTGAGCGTCATACGGAGGGTGGCGGCACGCAGCTCGTCCCGGCCCTTGATGGCGGCCGTGAGGTCGTCCTGCAGCTTCGACTTGAGCGTGGTCATGCCCGGAGTCTCCCATGCCGCGCCGGCAGCGCGCCGACGCCGCCGGATCCGGCCCCTGGCCACCTCCACCCCGCGCCTCTGCGACGATAGGAGGATGCGCGCGCGATACGGAGTGCCCCTGGGTCTGGCCGCTCTCTCGGCCGGCAGCGTCGCCTACGCGGCCGTGGTCGAACCCCGCGCCTTCCGGGTCCGCCGGGTCACCGTCCCCGTACTGCCGGAAGGCATGCACCCGCTGCGCATCCTGCAGGTCTCGGACATCCACATGGTCTCGGGCCAGCAGGCGAAGCGCCGCTGGCTGCAGTCGCTGGCGGGCCTGCGGCCCGACCTGGTGGTGAACACGGGCGACAACCTGTCGGACCCCGACGCGGTGCCGGAGCTGCTGGACGCGCTGGGCCCGCTGATGGAGTTCCCCGGGACGTACGTCTTCGGCTCGAACGACTACTACGCGCCGACCTTCCGGAACCCCGGCCGCTACCTGATCGAGAAGGCCCGCGGCATACACGGCCTCAACGGCCGCCACCGCCTCCGCCACAACGTCCCCCGCAACCCCTGGGAGGGCATGCGCGACGCCTTCGACGCGGCGGGCTGGGTGGGCCTGGACAACAGCCGCGGCCGGCTGAAGCTGGACAGCGGCGCGGTACTGGGCCTGACTGGTCTGGACGACCCGCACATCAAGCACGACCGCTACACCGCGGTCGCCGGCGGCCCCGACCCGGACGCGGACTTCTCCCTCGCCCTGGTCCACGCCCCGTACCTACGCGTCCTCGACGCCTTCACCGCCGACGGCTACCCCCTGATCCTCGCCGGCCACACCCACGGCGGCCAGCTCTGCATCCCCTTCTACGGCGCCCTGGTGACCAACTGCGACCTGGACACCAACCGCGTCAAGGGCCTCTCCACCCACACCGCCGGCTCCCGCCGCTCCGCCCTCCACGTCTCCGCCGGCTGCGGCGCCAACCGCTATACCCCCTTCCGCTTCGCCTGCCCCCCGGAAGCCACCCTCCTCACCCTGACCCCCACCCCCGGAAACGAATTTCACCCGACCCGCTCGGGTGGGCTACAGTAGTGCTCGCAGTCACGGGGTGTGGCGCAGCTTGGCAGCGCGCTTCGTTCGGGACGAAGAGGTCGTGGGTTCAAATCCCGCCACCCCGACAGCAAAGCACCAGGTCAGGGGCTTGATCCGCTTAGCGGATCGGGCCCCTGAGTGGTTTCCGGAGATCGTTCGGAGAGGTCGGGGGCGAGCCAAAGGCCGTGCCGACCACCGCACATGGCCGGCAGGCACTCAGGCCGTTCAGCCGTTGATGAGGGAGAGGCCCTCCGAGCCGGCTGCCCTGTCGTTCTTGCGGTCCTTCGCCTTGGGCTCGAAGCGGAGCACGGCGCCCCGGGAGTCGATCTCCTCGACGGTGACCGTGACGCCGTTGGCGAGGCTCAGGAAGCCGGTGCCGGCGATGTAGCCGCTTGCGTTGCCGTACTCCGGACGCTGGACATCGAACGTCACCGTGTTCGGCTCCTCGTGGCTGAGCGTGAACCCGACGACGCCGAAGCTGGGCCGCACCGGGATCTCGACGGTGCCGCGAAGCAGGATCTCGCAGTCCGCGTTCCGGCACGCCTTGACGTCGGAGCCGTCCGCTGCTTGCAGCGGGGTGGGCGAGGGCTTCGCCGGGAGCGAAGAGGCGGAGGTGCGGCTCCGTTCCGGCGGGTCGCTTGGTTTCGGGCCGGCCGCGTCGTCCGAGCCGGAGCAGGAGGAGAGTAGAAGCGCCGCGGCGAGCAGCGACAGCGCATACCGGGCTGGTGCGTGAAATGGAGCCGTAGCGTCGGTTGGCATGCTCCATCTCTACCGACGCGGACCCTGGAGGGGTCCCGCGCGAGGCGGGCGTGCTCGTCGGCCCGAGGTGCCGGGAGTGGCGACCGATGTGGCCGCCGGGGGGCGCAGTCCCGGGCTCACGCCTTCGACTGGCACACTCCAGCACATCATCGCCCGGCGTGATGTGCGTGATCTGGGTCACAACCGGGCGAGTGCCCGCCCCGACCTGCCGAGCACGCCGAAATCCCACACAAGGCGATGAGCAGGAACCTTGCACTGCGAATATTTGCGCAGCGCTGCTGCGCACCGAGTCGGCCTGAGAACGCCGGGCGTTTCGCGCTCACGCAACTGCCCTGGAAACACTGCTAAGTTCCTCTTCGTTCGACACCATCTCCCCACCTTGACAGCTCAGCAACCGCACCGGGGATGAGAGAGATATTGCGCAGCGTCGCTGCGCAGTTCACCACTTGAGATCGAAGGCAGGGGGCACCACCGAGTGAAGTCGTTCTTCGAACTGCTGGGGAAGGCGATGCAGAGCACGGGTATGACGTTGCGTCTGTGTCTGCTGATGCTCGTCGCCGCGGCAGCGGCGTACGCCATGAGTCAACTGCGGTAAGCCGACACGGAGCAAGGAGGGCCCACACGTGGAGAACATGCAGGCAGGAAGTCACGCCGCGGAGGTCGTTGACAGGCTTTGGCGGGCCTACACGCCCTTCCAGCGGGGCCGGAACACATTCGGCGACCTCACCTCCATGCTCGCAATCCTGGTGCTTGCGGGCTTCGTCGAGTCGGTGGGCGAGTCCGAGGACGGGGTCGTCAGGCGATGGGCCCGAGCGGTCGCCGAGGCCCGGATCGGCCTCCCGCCGCTGGTCGACCTGCGGGCGGCGCTGATGGACGCCGGCAGGGATCCGCGCTTCCCCCTGTCCGACATCCGCAGCCTTGGCATAGGTCTTCTGGAGGGTGACGAGGACTCGGACGACGTACCGTGGGCGGCCGCCTTCCTCACTGCGCTGACGCAGCCCACGAAGCCGGCCGAGGCCGAACTACCGGAGGTTTGCGAGCTGCTCCTCGAACGCCACGTTCAGGACAGCACCGTCTCCACGGGAGAGTTCTTCACGCCCCGTGAGGTCGTCCGCCTGCTCGTCGAGTCCACGGCCCCGCAGCCCGGAGACCGAATCCTTGATCCTGCCTGTGGCACCGGCGGCATGCTCGCTGCCGTGGCGCAGTACGTCGCCGCCGGCGGCCGCGTCGACGGATCCTCGCTGGAGGCGTACGCCACGGACCGCAGCAATCCCCGTCTTGCGACGATGAACCTGGCCATCCACGGGGTGGACCAGCCGGTCGTCCGTGCCTCCGACCTCACGTCGCTGTTTCAGCGAACGGGCAACAGCCTTGCCGATGTCGTGCTGAGCAATCCGCCGTTCAACCAGCGCTTCGAGGGACCCGGCCCAGCCGACTGGCCCTTCGGTCGGCCGCATGAGTCCAATGCCAACTTCGCCTGGCTTCAGCTTGCCTGGACCCGGCTGAGCGAGAACGGTGTCGCCGCGCTGATCATGCCGCCGCGAGCCGCCTGGTCCAAGGGCACCGAGGCGGAGATCCGCAAGCGGATGATCGCCGGCGGAGCACTCCTCGCCGTGATCGCGTTGCCGGGAAACCTCTTCACGCGCACCAACATCCCCGTGCACATCTGGATACTCGCCCGCGAGAAGTCGCGGCACTTGCCTGCCCCCGACGCGTCTGCCGTCCTCTTCATCGACGCCAGCGGTCTCGGTACGCAGGCGCCCCGGCAGCCGCGGGTCCTGACTGCGGCGGACACCGAACGCATCTCCAACCGCTTTCGCGAGTGGCGGCGGTCTCCGGGCGCGATACCTGAGGAGCAGGGTTTCTCCCGTTCGGTATTGCATGACGAGATCCTCGAGTACGACGGCAACCTCGACCCCCGGCTGTACGTCCCCGTCAGGGAGGAGCGACAGGCGACGGCAACGAACGTCAATCTGATGCTGGACGAGTTGGGCCGGCATGCCGAACTGACACCCGGTTCGAGTGCCGATCTTCGGAAAAGCTTCAGCAGTTGTGAACGGTTGACCCGTGGCGGCGAACCCCCACGGATTCCGCTCCGGAGCATCGTGGAAGGCACAGAGAAGGGCTGGTTCGAGGGATCGGCACCGGGTCTGCTCCTGGCCGGACCTTCGGGGAGCCTGCTCGGCGCCAAGGACTACGTGGACACCGGCGTTCCTGTGGTGATGCCGAAGGATCTCACCGGCAACGGATTCAGTGGGGAAAGCATCAGACACATCACCGAGCGGCAAGCGGAGAAGCTGGACCGCTTTCGCGTCCGCCGGGGGGACGTGGTTGTGGCACGCCGTGGCGAGCTGGGGCGATGCGCCGTCGTCCGTGAGGAACAGCACGGCTGGATCTGCGGCACCGGCTGCTTCCTTCTTCGCCCGACCGACGAGCTCAACGCCGACTACTTCGCGGCGTACCTCCGCAGTCCCGAGGCACGGAACTGGCTTGAAGCACGCTCCACCGGGAGCATGACCATGAAGACCATCTCTCTGAAGGTGCTGGGCACGCTGGAGATTCCACTACCCGACCTCGGGACACAGCAGGCGGTCGCTTCCGCGATGGCGCAGTTGGACGAGCATGAGCGACTGCTGCGAGAGCAGCTTGCGGCAACGCGGAGGGTACGCAGCGAGGCGCTGGCGGGGTTCCTGCCGAGCCACCGGTGATTGCTCTGATCGGACGGTGCGGATCGAGCCCAGGCTGGTGAGCTGCCGGCCTCTGCGGCGGCGGCGACATCCAGGACGGCGCGCAGGGAAGTCTGGGTGGATGGGCGGGGGAGGACATCTTGGCCATGCTGTACGGGGGCGTCTTCGGGGAAGGGAACCGGTGTGGAGAGCATTACCAAGAACAGGCAGTCCGCCGGCGTTCTGCGCGCCATGGTCGGGCGCGCATACGGGGCCGGGCGTGCGCCTGTGGGGGACGGGTGGGCCGCCGAGTTGGGGCACGGGTGGTTCAACGTCGCGTACCGCATCCGGTTGCGTGACGGGGCCGAGGTCGTGGTGAAGATCGCGCCGCCGCCGGAGGTGGAGGTCATGACGTACGAGCGCGGCGCCATGGCCGTCGAGCTGCGGATGCTCGATCTGCTCCGTACGCACACCTCCGTGCCCGTCCCCGCCGTCGACTTCGCCGACCCCAGCCGCGAGCTGTGCGACGCGGACTACTTCTTCATGCCGTACATCGACGGCGACAACCTCGGCGTCGTCGCGAAGGAACTCCCCGCCGCCGCGCGGGACTCGCTCATGGAGCAGGTCGGCGCGGCCAACCGGGAGATCAACTCGCTGCGCGGCGACGCCTTCGGGCCGCTCGCCGGGCCCGGTGACCCGAGCTGGCGGCGGGTGTTCACCGGCATGGTCGAGGACGTACTCGCCGACGGCGAGCGCCGCGGCGTCGACCTCGGCTGGGGCTACGACACCGTGCGTAGGGTCGTGGACGCCCACGCCGGCAGCCTCGACGAGGTGACCGAGCCGCGTCTCGTCGAGTGGGACCTGTGGGCAGGGAACGTCATGGTGCGCGACGGCAAGATCGTCGGGGTCATCGACCACGAGCGGGCCTTCTACGGCGACCCGTTGATCGAGTCCGGCTTCGCGGGCACCCAGATGGCGGCCTTCGGTCATCCTCTGCCGTTCATGCGCGGCTACGGCCACCCCGAGCTGACCGCGACGCAGCAGGTGCGGCGCCGGCTGTACTGCCTCCATCTGATGCTGATCATGGTCATCGAGACGGTCTACCGCGGCCACACCGACAGCAAGCAGTACGACTGGGCCCGCATCCGGCTCGACGAGGCCATGGCCCTCTTCGGCCACACCCGCCGCTGACGGCCGGGACACCGGTCGCACCACGGCGACCGCGCGCGAGGGCGCCAGGCGGCCCGCGCAGCGCACGCTGGGCCGGCGGGTGGGATGCGACTGCTTCCATGACGGTGAGGCGCTCCTCCGCGAGGGCGGCGAGCAGGGCAGGCAACTGGCCATTCTCACCGGCGGGTCGTACTACAACATCAATCCGGACCTCTTCGAGGTGATCACGGAAAGCTCCCCGAGCAACTACGACGCGGCGCTGCGCCCCATCCTCGTGAACGTCATGGGCCACCGGCTGCAGGTCGACATCTCGCAGACCCTGGAGATCCCCGAGCCGGCCGCTCCCACACTGGTCAGCCGGTTCGGCGGCGCGCACACCTCACGTCTGGGCGGGCTGGTGGACGATCCGCTTCCGGTGCAGCGGTTCGTGGAGCGGGTGCTGGGCGGAATGGTCGAGACGTATTTCAACGCCATCGCCTCGGCCTCCACGGTGGAGGAATTCCTGAGCATGTACGCGAGTACGCGGACGGACCTCTCCTCCCAGGTACGCAACGCGCTCGCCGCCTGGGGAATCGAGGCGCGGGGCGCGACTCTGGGCGAATTCGAGTCCTCCGACCCCGAACTCGACCGGGCCCGGCGGCGGCTCGCCGACAAGCAGATGGAAACCCGCGAACTGGAGGCGGAGGAGAACAACTCGGTCATCCGGGAACGTATCCGCGACCGCGAACGGCGCGGCGAGCGGAAGGACCGGATGCTGGAGACGGTGGTGCTGGAGCGGAAGATCGAGCTGCTCGGCGGCGACACCATCGCCAAGGAGATGTTCCTGCACCGACTCAAGGGCATGGGCGTGCCGGAGGTCGTGAGCGGGAACGCGGACGAGCTGCTGCGCCATCTCCCGCTGCAGCGCGCCCTCGCGCTCATCGAGAGCGCGCAGCGGCACGCCAGGATGGCGGCGCTGCCGAAGGGCGCCGAGGGCGCGAAGAGCATCGAGGCCGGCGAGGACGCCGGGGGCGCGCTGGACGCCGTGGACATCGAGGAGGACGAGGACGGGTCAGCCGTTCTGTAACGCCCGGACTATCTGCTCCAGTTTGCGCGCGTAGGTGTCGTCGTCCGCGTCGCGGAAGTCCGCGCTGAAGCGCGTACGCGCGAACTCGGGCAGGACGGCGTCGCCGACGAGAACGGGGATGAACAGCCTGCCGGACTCGATCGAACGCTCCATCAGGGCCGCGTACTCCTGGAGGACCCACCCGTCGTCCGTCGACTGCGCGCTGAAGACCAGGAGTCCGTGGGCGGAGTCGCGGACGGCCTGCTCGACGGCGTGGACGCGTACGCCGCCGGGGGCGCGGACCACTTCGTCGTCGGCCACGCGCAGGCCGCTCGCGCGGAGCCGGGCGGCGAAGGTGCGCGCCCAGGGGGCGTCGGCGGGGCTGTGGGACACGTAGACGTCGTACGCCGGGGGGTTCCCGGCGGGGGGCGGCTCCGGGGCGGTGCTCCCGGCGGGCGGCGGTGGG
This sequence comes from Streptomyces sp. NPDC004134, assembly GCF_042874195.1. Lineage (NCBI taxonomy): Bacteria > Bacillati > Actinomycetota > Actinomycetes > Kitasatosporales > Streptomycetaceae > Streptomyces > Streptomyces sp. NPDC004134. The sequence goes on from NZ_JBIAMS010000014.1 coordinate 93,122, forward strand.
GTGCGGCGGGAGGCCCGGCCGCGTACGGAGGCGTAGGAGAAGTACGTGCCGACGACCCCCGCCAGGGTGCCCACCGCGGTGAGGACGAACTCCGCCATGCCCATCCCCGCAGGCTAGCCGTCGTCTGCCGGTGCCGCACCGCACCGTCTAGGGTGGCGGGTTCACGCCGGGGTGGCGGGGAGGCCGTGGGGGGCTGGATGGCGGAGGCACGGGAGGGCTGGGTTCGGGTTCCGGTGGGGGAAGGGGCTCGGCGGTGGGCTTCCCGGGGGCGGTGCCGGCGGGTGCTGTTCGTCGTGCACAACGTCACGTCGGCCACCCGGCTGCTGGACGTGATGCCGCTCTTCGACGACGACCTGCGGGTGCAGATGCTGGCGACGTGCACGGGGTCTTCGCCGTTCCAGGGCGGCGTCGGCGAGCTACTGGCGGCGGTGGGGGTGCCGGTGCTGCCGTGGGAGCAGGCGGTGCGTACGCCCGTCGACCTGGCCGTCTCCGCAAGCCTGGGTGGTCAAATAGCCTCATTGCACGGCAAATTGGCCGTTCTGTCACATGGCGTTGGATACACTAAGAGGCTCAGGTCGCCGGTCGCCGGTCGCCGGTCGCCGGTCGCCGGTCGCCGGACGCCGGGCTCCCGTCTTCGGGCTGGCGCCGGAGTGGCTGCTGGAGGACGGGCGGCCCGTGGCCGACGCGTTCGTGCTCTCGCACCCCGAGCAGGCGGAGCGATTGCGCCAGTCGTGCCCCGAGGCAGCCGCTTCCGCGGTGCTCGCCGGGGATCCGTGCTTCGACCGGATGCTCGCCGCCCGCGCGCACCGGGACCGGTTCCGGCGGGCGCTGGACGTACGCGACGGGCAGCGCCTCGTCGTGCTGTCCGCGACGTGGAACCCCGAGGGCCTCTTCGGCGACGGCGGCGCGGACGACGTGCTGCCGGCCCTGCTGCCGCGGCTGACGGGCGAGTTGGCCGCCGACGAGTACCGGGTGGCGGCCGTCCTGCATCCCAACGTCTGGCAGGGGCACGGCCCCGGGCAGGTGCGGTCCTGGCTCGACGGGGCCAGGCGCGGCGGGCTCGCGCTCGTCGATCCGCTGGGCGGCTGGCGGCAGGCGCTGCTCGCGGCGGACGCGGTGATCGGCGACCACGGGGCCGTCACGTACTACGCCGCCGCCCTCGGCGTGCCCGTGGCGCTGGCGGCGGCTCCCCTCGCACACGTCGACCCGCGGGCGCCGCTGGCCGGCTTCCTCGCCGACTCGCCGCGGCTGGATCCGTGCGCGCCGCTGCCCGCACAGCTCGACGCGCTGATCGGCGGCCACCGGCCGCAGCCGGGTCCGGCACGGTTCACCACGTCGGTGCCCGGGGAGTCGGCCGGCCGGCTGCGGGAGCTGTTCTACGGGCTGATGGAGCTGCCCGAGCCCGAGCGGCCGGCGCTGCTGGAGCCGCTGCCGCTGCCCGCGTACGAACCGGTCCAGCGCACCGCCCCGATGCGGGTGCTGACCCGGCTGCCGGCCGGGACGGGCACGGGCACGGGCGCGGGCCCTGGCGCGGTCGTGCTGCGCCGCTGGGCCGATCCCGCGTACGAGCCAGACGGCGACGGCACCGCCCACACCGCCGTGCCCGAGGACACCCGCGACCCCGGCCGCCTCGACCTGGCCGACGTGATCCTCCGCCACGGCGCCCCCGACGACCCGCGCTTCGGCTCCCCCGCCGCCTGGTGCGCGGAGACCCTGCGCCGGTACGCGCACTGCACCCTCGCCGCGTACGTCACGGGCCCCGGCGACTGCACCGTCCGCACCCGCGGCGGTGACGCGTTCGCGCTCACCGCCGTCCCCGGCGCGGCCGACGCCGACCCCGCGGCGTACGCCTCCGCCCTGCACGCCTGGCTGGCGGCGGGCCGCAGCGCGGCCGCCCTCGCGGAGCACGGCCTGCTGGTCCGTACCGGCGCGCGGGAGCACCGCGTGACCGTCGCCCCGCTCAGGGCGTGACGCAACGGGCCCGTACGGACCGTGCGTAGGCCAGCGGGTGCTCGGCCTGCTGCGCGTCGAGCAGGGCGATGGCCTCGTCGATCAGCGGCAGGGCCGCGGCGGGCGCGGCGGCGAGCACGTGGGTCTCGGCGAGGTCCGTCAGGGCACGGGCACGGTTGTAGTCGTCCCCGATCTCTTCGAAGGACCCGACGGCCGTACGCAGCAGGGCTATCGCCTCCCCGAAACGGCCGTCGACGCGCAGCGCCCGCCCGCGGTGGCGCACGAGCAGCGGCCGAGCACGGCGCAGGTCGGCGTGGCCTTCCTCGCCGGGGGCGATGGTCCCGTACAGCGTGTCCGCCCGGTCGAAGAGGGCCAGCGCCTCGGGACCCGCCCACTGCCGCAGCCGCAGCAGGCCCAGCGCCTCGACCGCGGAGGCGTGCCCGCGTATGTGGCCCGCCGTCCGCTCGTCCTCGGCGGCGGCCAGGAACTCGGTCTCGGCCTCGGCGTGTGCGCCCAGCTCCGTGAGGCTCATGGCCAGTTGGAAGCGGAGGGCCGCGCGGTCGCGGAGGCCGGTGGCGGGCGGCTCGCCCTCCGGCGCGGGGAGGCGCAGGGCCGTGCGGAGCGCGGGGACGGCCTCCGCGTGCCGGCCGGTCTTGAGCTGCAACGGCCAGAGGGCGCGCGCGAGGCGTACGGCCGCGGCCCGGTCGCCGGCGTCCGCGGCGGCCTGCACCGCCTCGAAGACGTTCGCCGCCTCCCGCACCAGGGTGCCGAGGGCCCCGGCCCTGCCCAGCGGCGGACCGGGCCTCGCCGGCCGCGGTACGCGCCAGCTCTCCGGCAGCGCCTGGTGGGCGGCGTCCTCGGCGAGGCCGGCATAGCCGCGCACGAGGCGGGCGACCGACTCGGCGCAGGCGTACGGGCCGTCCTCGTGCCGGGCGAGCAGCTCGGCGTGGCGGCGTACGGCGGGACGGAAGCGGTAGCGCTCGGCGCCGGCGGGCTCCAGCAGGCCGCGGTCGGCGAGGAGGCCGAGGAGCGCCGCGGCGGGAGCCGGGTCGGGGTCGGGGGCCGGGTCGGGGGCCGGGTCGGGGTCGAGGGCCGGGTCGGGGTCGAGGGCCGGGTCGGGGTCGAGGGCCGGGGCCGGGTCGGGGGCCGGGGCCGCGGTCGGCTGGGTCGCCCAGGCGGCGGTCCTGACGTCGACGTGGGGCCAGTCCCGTAAGGCCAGCAGCCGGTACAGCCGGGCGGCATCGGAGTCGAGCGCGCGGTAGGCGGACTCGGTCAGGGCGGCGACGGGCCCGGCCGCGTCCGCGCCACCCCGCGCCGTGTCGCCGTGCACCGACAGCAGCGGCGCCGCCGTGCGCAGCGCGTACGGCGACCCCGCGCAGCGCACCAGCAGGTCCTTCGCCATGTCCGGCGCCGCGGCCACGGCTTGCGGCCCGGCGAAGTCCGTGAGCAGCCGCCGCGCGTCCTTCGCCGCCAGCGGCCCCAGCGCCACGGGCACGGCGTCCAGACCCGGCAGCGGGTGGCGGGCCGTCACGAGCGTGAACACCCCGGGCGCGGAAGTCAGCAGCGGGCGCACCTGGGCCGCGGAGTACGCGTGGTCGAGGACGACCAGCAGCCGCAGTTCGGCGACGAGCCGCCGCCACAGGTCCAGCCGCCCGTCCGCGCCGTGCGGCGTCTCCTCCACCGGCAGCCCCAGCTCCCGCAGCAGACGGCCGGCGACCACGGCGGGACCGAGGGCGCTCTGCGACGACCAGCCGTGCAGATCGACGTGCACCTGCCCGTCGGGGAAGTCCTCCGCACGCCTGCTGCCCCAGTACAGCGCCGTGGCGGTGGTCCCGATGCCCTCGGGGCCGTGCAGCAGCGCCACCCGCGGCCGGCCGTCGAACCTGCGGTCCGCCTCGCGGTCAAGCAGCCGTAAGGCGGGGCGGCGGTCGGTGAAGTGCCGCGTCGCGGCGGGCAGTCGCGGCGCACCCGCGGAGCCGGGTCCTGAGCCGGCCGGCAGGGTCGAGGCGAACCGCTCCCACATCCGGGCGAGTTCCGGATCGCGCGCGGCCCCCTCCCGCAGCAGCGCCGCCACCCGCTCCACCTCCGCGCCCCGCCCCGGCGCCCGCACCTCCCGCCCGGCGGCCCGGCGCACCAGCGCCCCGGCAGTCTCCCACGCGGACCGGCCCACCTCGTTGGCCATCCCCATGCCGATCGCGCCGAGCACCCCGGAGATCGCGGCCAGCGACACCGGATCCGTCATCACACACCCCTCCCCCTGCACGCCGTAGCGAGTTGGTACGACTCCGAAGAGTAACGCGGGTCACCGACAGCGGAGTCCGGGACGGCGGTGGCACCCGCGTCAGCGGGCCAGCCAGTCCGCGGGGCCCATCACCGCCACCGGGTGCTTCCGCGGGTCCAGGCTGCGCAGCAGGGTGCGCATGTGGGGTTTGGCCAGGGAGACGCAGCCGCTCGTCGGGCCGCCGTGGTCGACGTGGACCCAGATGCCGCCGCCGCGGCCGTCGCCCAGGGGGCGGGTCCAGTCGAGCGGGGTGGTGCCGGGCTTCCGGTTGTAGTTGATCGCCACGACGTAGTCGAAGGAGCCGGCGAGGGGTTCGCCCTCGTAGCCGCGGCCGGTGGCGGTGAAGGCGGGGCCGTGGTCGTACGGAAGCTTCGTGCCGGGGTCGGGGTCGAGGCCGCCGGCGTCGGTGAGGCCGTAGACGCCGGTCGGGGTGCGGAGGTCGCCGGCGGTGTGGTGGTTGGTCCAGCCGCGGAGGGCGTTGTGGGCGGGCCAGTCGGGTCCCGCACGCCAGCCCTCGGGGCCGCGTTCGTAGAACACGGCGGTGGAGTCGGACGAGCGGCGGGAGGTGCCGGTGACGACGAGGGCCTGGCGCGCGCCGGCGGGGACGCGGGCGCGGATGCGCGGCCCCAGTCCCGGTATGTCCCGCGGCAGCCGGGCGGGGGCCGCCGTGACAGGCGGCCGGGTCGGCGTCGGCTCGGGGGCGGGCGGCGGTGCGTCGTCCGTACGGGGCGGGGCCGCGTCCGTGCAGCCGGCGGCCGCGAGCAGGGGGAGTCCGACCGCGTACAGCATCTGGCGACGAGGCAGCATCAGCGGTCGGTCCGCTCCGATCGACGAGGTTGTGCCGCGGGGTCGAAGCGCATCGAGCCGAGTACGGTGCTCGCCTCGGCGACGTCTCCGGTCGCCGGAGTGGCCAGGCAGACCGTGGCCAGGACCTGGACACCCTCCGCCGCGCCCGCCGGTCTGCGTACGGCCCACAACTCCTCGGTGCCGCCCGCGACGACGCACGCCTTGCCCAGCTCGCGGGTCCGCAGGCCGGGGTCGGGGGTCTTCGGCCCGTAGAGCAGTTGCAGCGTGATGAGCGTGCCGCGGCGGGGCAGTTCGCGCGGCGGGGTGGTGCAGGTGCCGTCCGCGCCGGTGGGGCAGGGCTCGGGGGAGGGGCTGAGGGACAGGCTCGCGACGTAGCCGACGTACTCCCCCTTCGGCGAGTCCGTGCGCACCGTGCGGCTGCTCCAGCCCGCGGGCACCTTGAGCGTGAGGTCGGACAGCTCCGGCAACCGCGTCTCGGCGTCCCGCTGTGCCGGCGCCCCGGCACCCGCGGCGGGAGACGTGGAGCGGGGCGGCGTGTCGGTGGCGGGGAGCGCCTGCGGCAGGAGTACGCCCACGGCCGCGGCCGTCGCCGTCGCACCCCACACCGCGCACCGCCGGCGGCGCCGCCGCAGCGCCCGTCCCCGTATCCGCTCCATCCGCTCGGCGGGCGCGGCCGGCCGCGGGACGGCGCGCTCCAGCAGTGCGCGCAGCGCGCGCTCCTCCTCCGCGGACTCCAGGAGTTCTGGCGCGGCGGCCGGCTCGCCCGGCCCCGTCGTCTCAGCCGCGTTCCCGGCCACCGGACTCACCGCCCTCCACCAGCTCGGCCTCGGGCAGCAGGCCGCGCAGCGTGCGCAGCGCCTTGGCGGACTGGCTCTTGACGGTGCCTGTCGCGCAGCCGAGGGTCGCCGCGGTGTCCTGGACGCTCAGGTCCTCGAAGTAGCGCAGGACGACCACCGCGCGCTGCCGCGGGGGCAGGCGCCGTATCGCGGCGGCGAGCGACTGCTCCAGGTCCACCTGCGCGAAGGCGTCGGCGGGGGCCGCCGTGTCGGGCAGCTCGCCGTGCGGTACCTCGCCCCACCAGTGGCGGCGCCACCAGGAGATGTTGGTGTGCACCATGGCCGTACGGACGTACGCCTCGGGGCTGCCGTCCGCTATCTGCTCCCACTTCGGCCACACCTTGGCCAGCACGGTCTGCAGCAGGTCCTCGGCGAGCTGGGCGTCCCCGGTGAGCAGCCAGGCCACGCGGAGCAGCCGCGGCCCGCGGGCCGCCACGAACTCCTCGAATCCCGGCGGCTGGGCCGCGCCCCGTCTCAGCATCCTGCGTCTGCCATCCGGTCCCCACTTCACGTCGCACACTGGTCGAACGCGATGAGGTCCGCGCCGGGTTGCCCCGCCTCGGTACGCCCCTTCAGTCGCCGTGCGCCGCTACTGCCCCACCCGGCCGTCGACGCACTCGCGCAGCAGGTCCGCGTGGCCGCAGTGCCGCGCGTACTCCTCCACCCGGTGCACCCACAGCTCGCGCACCGACGTGTCGTCCGTGGGCAGCCGGGCGCCCAGGTCGGGGTACGCGGCCAGCACCGCGTCGCACTCCGCCTGCTCGCGGGCGAGGTCGGCGAAGGCGGTGTCGACGAGCGCCTGGTCGGCGGCGGCGCCGTGGAAGTCGGCGTCCCGCTCGCCGTAGATCTTGGGGGCGGGGTTCTCCGGCACGACCCAGTTGCGCCAGTCCCGCTCCACCTCGGCGAGGTGGCGTACGAGCCCGAGCAGCGACATGGTCGACGGCGGCACGGATCGGCGCGCCAACTGCTCGGCGGACAGCCCCTCGCACTTCATCTTCAGCGTGAGCCGGTAGTTGACCAGGAAGTCCTGCAGCGTGGCCAACTCGCCGTCGGGACTGGAGTCGTTGTTGCGGGGGTCCTTGTCGGGGTCGGCCCACATGTCGGGGTAGACGCTGGCCTCGGTCCACCGCTGGGGTGCGTCGTCGTCACTCACCGTACACACGATGCGGATCGGCGGCCGGACACGCAAGCGAATATCGGCGCGCGGGCGCCGGGGCCGACGGGGATGATCGGGGGATGCGTCCGATGAAGCACGGCTACACCAACCGCACCCTCGGCGACGGCGCGGTGGTGCGGAAGACGTACGACGGACCGGACGCGGCACTCCGTCTCGACCGGGAGCGCGCGCTGCTCGACGGGCTGCGCGACCTGCTGCCCGTGCCTCCGGTGCGGGAGGCGTCCGCGGCCGCCCTGACGCTGGGCCACGTGGCGGGGGTGCCGGGGCAGGAGTTGCTGGACGGCGGGCGGGCCCCGGCCGTGCTGGCGGCGTGCGGGGAGGTGCTGCGGCGGATCCACGGGGTCGCGCCGGATGTGCTGCCGGAGGGCGAGCCGGCCGCGGGCGAGGTGCTCGTGCACGGCGACTTCGGGCCCAGCAACCTGCTTCTCGACCCGGGGACCTTCGCGGTGACGGCGGTGGTGGACTGGGAGTTCGCCCATCGCGGCGCCGCCGTCGAGGACCTGGCGTGGTGCGAGTGGATCGTACGGACCCACCACCCCGGGCAGCGCGGCGCCCTCGCCGCCTTCTTCCGCGCGTACGGCGGGGAGGCGCCGCCGTGGCCGGAGCGCCGGGCGGCGATGCTGGCGAAGTGCGAAGAGATGCGGCGGTTCTGCGAGCGGTGGGAGCCTGGTGGTTCCGGCGTACGGCTGTGGGAGGAGCGCGCGGCGGCGACGGCGGGCTGGGTGGAGTAGGCAGGCGTCAAGCGGGGGCGTCGTAGACGAGGCTGTAGCGCCAGAACAGGCGGCGGCGTATCCGTGCGCCCGGCAGCTCCGCCGCCGCGGCGGCGCGGATCTCGGCCAGGGTCTCCCCCGGCTCCGCGGTCGGCGCCGTCATGTGGACGGGTACGGCGTCCGCGCGGGCCGGGTGCCTGGCCAGCCCGACGAGCGGGTTCGCGACCGCCGCCGGCAGGGCGGCGGCGAGGTCGGCGGCGCCGGCCTCGCGGTAGCACCCGACGACGACCAGCCGCCCGCCCGGCGCCAGGCAGTCGCGCAGTTCGCGCAGCGTGGGCACCAGCGGCATGTGGTGCAGTACGGCGACGAGCGTGACGGCGTCCCAGTGCCGCCCCGGTTCGCGGCCGGCGAAGTCGGTCCGTACGACGGTGACCGCCGGATCGCCGTCGAACCGCCGGGCCGCGACGGCGGCGAGCGCGGCATCGGGTTCGAGCCCCGTCACGGCACCGGCGCGCCGCCGCAGCAGCGCCACCAGATTCCCCGCCCCGCACCCGACGTCCAGCACGTCCGTCGCCCCCGCCCCGGCGACCCGCCGGGCGATCCACGGGCCGTAGTGGTCGTTGTGGCTCCAGGGATGCCGCCGGTTGAAGCGGTCGAGCGCGTCCATGACTCCCATACGGCACACGCTAGCCGGGCGCCGCACAGCGTATTGACTTCGCCCGACAGCGGGGTTACAACGTTGCACTCGGCTGTCGTACGGACCGGAGGACAGGTGCGGGGGCGGGTGCGGGCGCGAGACGGGGCGGCTTGGGCGATTCCGGTGGCGCTCGGCGTCGACGCCGTCGGCAGTGGGCTCTATCTGCCGCTCTCCATGGTCTACTTCCTCGCCGTCACCGACCTCTCCGAGGCCCGCGTCGGGCTGCTCATGACCGCCGCGACCGCCTCCGCGCTCCTGTTGCCGCTCCTGGTCGGGCGGGTCGTGGACCGCGTCGGCCCGCGCCCCGTCGTGATCACGGGGCAAGCGCTGCAAGCCGGCGGCTTCCTGCTGTACCTGGCGGTGGACGGGCCGGCGTCGCTCTTCGCCGCGGCCCTGGTCGAAGCGGCGGGGCTGCGCGTGTACTGGTCGTCTGTCTTCGCGCTCATCGCCGAACAGGCCGACGACCGCGCCCGGGACCAGTGGTTCGCCCGCAGCGCGATGATCCGCGCGGCCGGGACCGGCGCCGGGACGGTGCTCGCCGGGGTCCTGCTGGGGCTCGCCTCGCGGGACGCGTACCGGGGGATGATCCTGGCGAACGCCCTCTCCTTCGTCCTCGCCGCCGGTGCCCTCACCTTCTTCGTACGAAGCCGCCCCCGGCCGGCCGCCGGGGACGTCGAAGGGAAGCCCGCCGACGGCGTACGGCACCTGCTGCGCAACCGCGCCTATCTGTTGCTGATCGGCGTCAACGTGCTGTTCAACATCTGCACCGTCCTGCTGGCCGTCGCCACCCCCGTCTACGTCGTCCGGGGGCTGGACGCGCCCGGCTGGGCGGTCGGGGTCCTCCTGACCCTCACCACCGCCGCCGTCGCCACCTCCACCGCCGCGGTCACCCGCCGCGTCCTCCGGCGTACCTCCCGCGGCGGCGCGATGGCCTGGGGCGGGGTGGCGTGGGCAGGTTGGTGCGGGGCCGTCGCGCTCGCGGTGCTGCTGCCGCGCGGCCCGGTGCTGGTCGGCTATCTGGCGCTGGTGATGCTGCTCTGGGCGGCCGCGGAGATGCTGCACGGTCCGGCCTCCAACGCGCTCTCCGCGGACGCGGCGCCGGAGGGGGCGCGGGGCACGTATCTGGCGGCGTTCCAGTACTCGTTCGCGACTGCGGACATGGTCACCCCGGGCCTCTTCGGGCTGCTGTACGGCGTGGAGCGGGTGCTGCCGTGGGTGGTGGTCGGCTGCCTGGCGCTGGTCGGGAGCGTGGCGATACGGCCGCTGGAGAGGCGCCTGACGGGTGTACGGGCGGGACCGGCGGGGGCGGCGGTCTGAGGCTCCGCGCGGCCCGTACGAGGGCGGCGGAAGCCCCCGCAAACGCACGCGATCCCCGGCGCTACCCGCGTGATCCGTTGTTTTCCGTCCCCGGCACCGCCGTTCACGCCCCGTTCCGCTACGCCGTCGAAACTCGCTGGTCGCCCCCCGCAACGCGAAGGAGAGGCCCGCATCATGAATGACGGACACATCGAAGGCGACGAAGGCCCCGAGCGCGCGGGGATCTCGCGGCGCCGCCTCGTCCGGTACGCCGGCGTGGGGGCGACACTCGCCGCGGCCAGCCCGCTCGTCGTGAGCGGCGAGGCGGCCGCCGACGACGCGCAGGGGAACGACCAGGGCGGGCGCGGGAACGAGGGGCGGCGTGCCTGGCGGGCCGGCGACCACCACATCCACTCCGAGTACAGCGGCCGGTTCGACACCTCGACCAACCCGCCCACGTTCCACAAGGGCGCCGACGCGGTGTACCCCATCGTCACCAACGCCATCATGGCCAAGCACTTCGGCCTGTCCTGGGTGATGTGCACCGACCACGGCGGCCCGACCCACTCGAAGGTCAATCTGGAGCTGGCCTACCCCGACCTGCTGCGCTCGCGCGTCCTCGTACCCGAGGTCCTGCAGTTCTGGGGGATGGAGTTCGACGCGCCCGCGCTGGACCACCACACGCTGATGATCCCGCACCACCGCGACGAGGCGGAGCAGTTGTACGAGCTGGAGCGCCGGTTCGCCAAGCTCGACGCCTTCCCCGCGGACCCCGGCCGCGACACCGAGGCCAAGATGATCGAGTTCCTCAAGGCCGCGAACGCCATGGACCGCAAGCCGTTGGTGCTCGCCCACCACGCCTCCCGGTCCGCGCCGGGACTCGGCGTCTACGGCCAGGACACCCCGCGCGAGTTCCGCAACGGCAACGACGTCGCCCCGAACGTCTACGTCGGCTTCGAGGGCGCCCCCGGCCACCAGGCGGGCCCCCTCGTCGGCGGCGCCCGCGGCGGCTACGGCAACCACCCCACGTACGGCGGGTTCGACCAGATGACGGCGCGCCTCGGCGGCCTGTGGGACGCGCTGCTGGGCGAGGGCCGGCGCTGGTGGATCACCGCCACGTCGGACTCGCACGTGCACTGGACGCGCGGCGGCTCGGACTTCTGGCCGGGCGAGTACAGCAAGACGTACGTCATGGCGCGGCAGGACTACGCGGACGTCATGGACGGCCTGCGCAACGGCCGCGTCTGGGTGGGCACCGGCGACCTCATCACGTCCCTCGACCTGACGGCCGGCATCCGCGGCCGCAGCGCCGCCATGGGCGAGACGCTCACCGTCAGCGGCCGGAACGGCACGGATGTGGATATCGAGATCCGCTTCCGCCCGCTGGACGGGAAGAACGGCAACGGCGACCGCCCCGAGGTCCGCCGCGTCGACCTCATCACCGGCAGCATCACGGGCCCGAGCGCCGACCGCGACGCCGACACCAACCCGACCACCAAGGTCGTCGCCCGCTTCGGCCCGAACGACTGGCGCCGCCAGGGCAGGGACTACGTCATCCGGCACACCCTGCGGGACGTGGACGGCGACATGTACGCGCGCGTACGCGGTACGGGCACGGACGAGGCGGAGCCGGTGGCGGACGGGCTGGAGAGCCCGTGGGAGGACCTGTGGTTCTACTCCAACCCGGTGTTCGTCAGCGTCCGTTAGGGGGCGCCCGCGCGCGGTGCGGCTCACGCCGGCGCCCCCGGCCGGCACCGGGTCAGGCAGACGCCGGCTCCGGCTCCGGCCGCATCGCGCGCAACCGCCCGCCGCGGGCCAGCGCCGCCAGCGCGCCCGCGCAGACCGCGCCCGTCGCGGTCAGCACCAGCCACGGCAGCCGCGGGTACCTCTCCGCGGCGTCCCACAGCGCGCCCGTCGCCAGGTTGCCCAGCGTGATGCCGAGGCCGGACACGGTGTTGTAGAGGCCGTAGTGCGTGGCGACGAGGCGGCCTCCTGAGAGGGACACCACGGTGTCCATCTCGAAGGGGTACGCCAGGGCCGTACCCAGCGCCAGCAGGGCGGCGGCGAGCAGCAGCGGGGTCAGCGCCCCCGCGGCCGCCGCCGCCCCGCCGCCGCCCGGCGGTGCGCCGCTGAGCAGGAGCGGCAGAAAGGCGACGCCCATCAGGGCGATGCCATACACCAGGGCCCGCTGCGCCGGCCAGCGCTTCTTCGCCCAGCCCGTGACGCGCAGTTGGCCCGCCGCCGCCACCCCCGCCGAGACGGCGAAGAGCGCGGTGGTCACCCCGTCGCCCGCGGCCGGGAAGGCGCGGTGCGCCTGGAGGGGCAGCGCCAGATACACCTGGAAGGACAGGACGTACGAGCCGATCATGGCGGCGGAGAAGAGCATGAACGGGCGGTTGGCGACGACCGTGCGCCAATCGGCCAGCACCCCGCGCGCCCCCGGGCGCTCGGCCCGTACCGTGTCCCCCTCGGGCAGCGCCAGCACCTGTACGACGGTCAGCCCCAGGAACAGCAGCGCCGCGACCGTGCACACCAGCCGGAAGTCGGCGGCCAGCAGCGCCAGTCCGACGAGCGGGCCTACGAACATCCCCGTCTGATAAAAGACGTTGAACAGGGCGAACGCTTCCACACGCCGCTTCTCGCCCACGGCCTGCGCGAGGTATGTCCGCACCGCCGGGTTGAACAGCGCCCCGGCGAACCCCGTCAGCGCCGACGCCGCGACCAGCGCCGGCAGCGACTGCACGAAGCCCAGCAGCCCGAACCCCGCCGTCCGCAGCACGCACCCCGCGACGATCATGCGCTTGCAGCCCAGCCGGTCCGCCAGCGTGCCGCCGACCAGGAACATGCCCTGCTGGGAGAAGTTCCGTACGCCCAGGACCAGGCCCACGGCCCACGCCGCCATGCCCAGCCCGTCGGCGAGATGCGCGGCGAGGTAGGGCATCAGCATGTAGAAGGCGGTGTTGATGGTGAACTGCTGCACCATCAGCAGCCGCACCCCGCCGCCGTACGAGCGGAACTCGCGCACCAGGTCCCTCATCGGGCCGGCACCCCCGCCGGCACCGCCGTGACGTCGGTGCAGCGCGTCCACCGCTCGACGGTCCGCTCCCCCGGGTGCCCGATCTCGTCGGGGTCCGCGGCCGGCGGGCGGTCGAGCAGGTCGTGCGCGCGGCAGTGGTCGTCGCTGAAGACGGTGTTCCAGTACCGCTGCACGCCGTCGGGGAAGACGGCCGCGATACGGACCGGGGGCCCCTCCGTACGCGCCAGCCAGCCGGCGACCAGCGCCACCGCGCCGACGCTCCAGCCGCCCCCCGCATAGTGGTGCCGCACCAGCCGCCGGGCCGCCCACACCGCCTCGTGCGCCGCGACCCAGTGGCACTCGTCGAACGCGGCGTGGTCGACATTGCGCGGGTGGATGCTGCTGCCGAGCCCGCGCATCAGGCGCTCGCCCGCCGGCTGTCCGAAGACCGTGGAGCGCACCGAGTCCACCCCGACGAGCCGCATGCCCGGCGAGAAGGCGCGCAGCGCGCGGGCCACGCCCGCCGAGTGGCCGCCGGTGCCGACCGCGGTGACGAGGACGTCGACGCGGCCGAGCTGGACGGCGAGTTCGAGGGCGAGGGCGTCGTACGCGGCGGGGTTGTCGGGGTTGTGGTACTGGTCAGGGCACCAGGCGCCGGGCTGCGCGGCCAGCAGTTCCGCGACCCGGTCGCGGCGGGCCTGCTGCCAGCCGCCGGTGGGATGCGGGGCGCGTACGACCTCGACGCGCGCCCCGTACGCGGCCAGTTGGTGCCGCATCAGCGGCTCGAGACCCGGGTCGGTCACGAGGGTCACCGGGTGGCCGAAGGTGATCCCGGCGAGCGCGAGGCCGAGGCCCAGGGTGCCGCTGGTCGATTCGACGACGGGCGCCCCCGGCGCCAGCTCGCCGCGGCGGCGGGCGGCGGCGACCATGTGCAGCGCGGAACGGTCCTTGAGGCCGCCCGGGTTGGCTCCCTCCAGCTTCGCCCAGAAGCCGTGTCCTGCCGGACTGAAGGGCTCGCCGATCCACAGGACGGGGGTGTTGCCGACGAGCCCCGCGGGGGTGCTGCGGGCACCGTCGGCGGGGGCGGGGAGGCGGTGGTCGGCGGCGAAGCCGCGGAGGTCGTCGGGGGAGACGGTGCGCAGAGTGGAGTGCATGGGTGGTCCTTCCGCGGCCGCGCGGGTACGGGGCCGGGTGTTCGCGTACGTACGTGGGGGGTGCCGGGCGCGCGCGGGCGCGCGGGGGCCGTCACGTACGGCTGACGCAGACCAGGCGAAGGAGGGCGGCCCCGGGGCGGGGCGCGGAGAGGGCGGCCGGTGGCGCGGCGCGGGCCCCGCCGGCTTCCCGGAGCGCACCGGGTGCCGGGGCGGGGGCGGCCGGGGCGGGGTGGGCGGCGGAGCCGGCGGGATCGTCCCGTACGACGGCGTGCGGGAGGGCGGCCGACGGCTCGCAGCACGGCTCGCCGCAGTCGGCGTGGCTGGCGTGGTCGTCGAGGTGGTCCACGACGTGGCGGGCGAGGGCGCCGGCGGCGGCGCTCCGGGCGCGCCCGTCCGCACGGTTGCCCGACGCTCGGTCACCGGCCGTACGGTCCGCCCGCTCGCCGCCGTGGCGGGCCGCGTGCGCCCGCGTCACCTCCGCGTGCGCCCGCGTCACCTCCGCGTAGGCCACCGGCGCCAGCGCCACCGCGAGCGTGCTGCCCCGCAGGCTCTCGCCGCCCTCGTGATGCGGCGTACCGGCGTCCACGCACGCGAACACCGGGGCCAGCACGACGATCGCCAGCCCCGCGAGAAGTGCGATCACGGCGCGGCAGAGTCGCGGCAGCGAGGCGGCGTGAGTACCCGGCACGCGACTGAGCGTAGCCACTTCTGCCCCACCCGCACTTTATTCGCCTCTTTCAGGTGAAAAACAAGGAGACGGGTTGACTAGCTCTCGTGGCCGATCCGGGCCAGGGAGCGGTCGGTGAGGCTGAAGAGCAGGTTCAGCAGGGCCACGGCGGTCATCAGCCAGGCCAGGTCGTGCAACCCGGCTGTCGTGGCACCGGCCTTGAAGAACGCGGCGGTCGCGGCGGAGGAGAGCAGTGCGCCCAGGTACATGAACGTGCGCAGCAGCCCGGCCGAGGCGCCCATCCGGGCCGGCTCGGCCTGCGCGTACAACGCGTTCTGATTCGCCAGGCCGTTCAAACCCTGCGGAAGGCCGAATCCGGCGGCCAGCAGGACCAGCACCCATACCGGGCTGTCCGGGGTGAGCAGCAGCAGCGCGGCGCAGACGGCGACCTGGATCAGCGACCCGGCCGCGAGCTTGCCGCGCACCTGCGCGTGCCGCCCCGTCAGCGCGGTGACCCCGAGCGCCGCCACGGCGGTGGGCAACTGCAGCAGTCCCGCCTGGGAGGCGTCGATGCCGCGGCCCTCCTGGAGCCACTGGCTGTAGCCGTAGAGGAAGGCGTACGCCGTCGTGTACGCCAGCAACTGACGTGCGTACGTGGCCAGCAGCGGCACGTTGCCGCCGAGCACCCGCAGGTCTATGAACGGCTCGGCGACGCGCAGTTCGCGCCGTACGAACACCGTGCCCAGCACCGCCCCGAGCACCGGCAGATACCAGCGGACGGCCGCCGGGTCCATGAGGAACAGCATGGACGCGGTCAGCGACCCCGCGAACAGCACCATGCCGCGCACGTCTGTCCCCGCACGGGACGGCATGGCGCCACCTGTGGGCAGCCGCAGGCCGAGCAGCAGGCAGGCGGCGGCAAGCGGCACGTTGATGGCGAAGATCAGATGCCAGCCGCCCGCGCCGATCAGCAGCCCGCCGAGCGCGGGGCCGACGACCGCGATCACCTGGTTGGAGACCGAGAGGATCGCCAGGATGCCGGTCGGGCTCTTCGCGCCCGTGCGCTCGGTCTCGGTGCGCAGCACCGACATCGAGGCGGGGTACGCGGCGGAGGTGCCGAAGCCGAGCAGCACCCGGGAGACGACCAGCACCCACAGGTTGGGCGCGAGCACTCCCACCAGGCCGGCGAGGCCGACGAGCGCGGTGCCCCACAGGTAGAGCAGCCGCGGCCCGTACGCGTCGACGAGGCGGCCGATCACCGGCTGGCCGACGGCGGTGGCGAGGTAGAGGCCGGAGACCAGCCACGCGGTCTGCGAGGGCGGCTCGCCGAAGGCGCGGCCGATGGGGATGAGCGCGACCGCGAGCATGGAGGAGTTGATCGGGTTGAGGATCGAGCCGAGGACCATCGGCGGCACCAGCCGGCGGTCGAACCCGTCGGGCCCGCCGGCCGGCCGCCGCCCGCGCGGCCGGAGCGGGACGCGCGGCAGGCGCGGAAGTCGCAGCCGGGGCAGCCGGGGCGGCCGGGGTGTCACGGCCGGTCCGCGCGGCGGGACGGGCCCGCGGCGGTCACCGCCCGCAGCACGGCGGTCCCCGTTCGTCCCCGTTCGCTTCCCGGGCTCCCGCGGCGCCGTCCGGGGCCCGCGGAGTCGCTCATCCCGCCAGCGTAGGAACCCCGTCCGAGGCGGGCAACCACCGCGGCGGCAGCCGCCTGGGGCCGGACGGCCGGGCGGTGTCAGTGGCGGTTCCTACGATGGCCGGCATGAGCGTCGATGTTTCGGCAGCGCCCCGGAGTAGCGCCGGGAGCCCTCACAGGCCCACGTCGCGGCTGCGGTAGTCCTCCAGGGTCTCGCGGCGGACCAGGAGCCGGGCGTGCCCGTCCCGTACCGCCGCCACCGGCGGGCGGCCGACGAGGTTGTAGCCCGAGGCCAGCGAGACCTGGTACGCGCCGGAGACCGGGAGCGCGAGCAGGTCGCCGGGGTGGACGTCGGACGGGAGGGGGACGTTCTCCGCCAGGAGGTCGCCGGCCTCGCAGTGGCGCCCCGCGACCGTCACGCGGCGGGGCGGTGCGGTGGTGGCGCGGCCGACGAGGCGGGGTTCGTAGCGCCCCCCGTACAGCGGCACGCGCGGGTTGTCGCCCATCCCGCCGTCGACCGCCACGAACACCCGCCCCTCGGTGTGCTTCACGGACAGCACGCGGTACAGCGCCACCGCCGCGGGCCCGGCCACCGCGCGCCCCGGCTCGACCACCAGCCGCGGCACCGGCAGACCCGCACCCGCGCACCCCTCCGCCAGCTCCGTACGCACCCGCGCGGCCAGCGCCGCCGGGTCGAGCGCCGGCTCGCCCGGGCGGTACGCGACGGCGTGCCCGCCGCCGATGTCCAACTGCGGCAGCGTGATCCCGTGCTGGTCGCGTACGCGCGCCAGCAGCCCGACGAGCCGCCGCACGGCCGCCAGATACGGCTTGACCGTCGCGATCTGGGAGCCGATGTGGCAGTGCAGGCCGACGAGTTCGAGACCCGGCTGACCGAGGACCCGCCCGATGGCGTACGCCGCCGAGCCGTCCGTGACCGACAGGCCGAACTTCTGGTCCCCCGTGCCCGTGCGTATCGCGCTGTGGCCGCCCGCGGAGATCCCGGGCACCACCCGGACCATCACCCGCTGCCGCTCCCCCGGCGGCACCGCGACCGCGATCCGCGCGATCTCCGAGGCGCTGTCGATGACGATCCGGCCGACCCGCAGCCGCAGTGCGGTCCGCAGGTCGTGCGGGCTCTTGGCGTTGCCGTGCAGCACGATCCGCTCGGGCGGGAAGCCGGTGGTCACGGCCAGCTCCAGTTCGCCCGCGGAGCACACGTCGAGGCCGAGCCCCTCCTCCTGCACCCACCGGGCCATGGCGCGGCAGAGGAACGCCTTGGCGGCGTAGAGCACTTCACCGCCCGCGAAGGCCGCGGTGTAGCGGCGGCAGCGGGCGCGTACCTCCTGCTCGTCGAGTACGTAGACGGGGGTGCCGAAGCGGTCGGCGACCTCGGCGAGGGAGACCCCGCCGAGGGTGACGTCGCCGCCGGGCGCCTCGCGCGCGGAGGCGGGCCAGACGGCGAGCGAGGGCGAAGGAGAGGGCCCGATGACGCCCGGGTGCGGCGTGGCGACGGACATCGCGTATCCCTCAGCCGGCCAGGGCGTCGGCGGCGGGGACGAACGCGGATGCGGACGTGGGCGACGTCGACCGTGCCCGCGCCGGCGTCCGCGAAGGGGCCGGGGCGACCAGGCGCGGGTCCACCGTCAGCCGCGTGACGCCCAGCGGCGCCGCCAGCGCCCGCAGCGCGCCCGCGGACAGCCGGATCCCGGGCTGCCCGGCGCCCAGCGCCGCGGCGAGCTTCGCGCGGCTGGTGAAGGCGACCGCGGTGCGTTCGCCGAGCGGGGTGCGGAAGAAGCGGGTGGTGCAGCCGTACGGCACCGGGCATACGGGCACGTAGAGCACGGCCCGGGCGCCCGGGGCGGGTTCGGCGGGGTCGGGATCCTCGTCGGCACGGGGTTCGCTCATGGTGGCCCTCCTCGCGGGCACGTCGTTCCAGGTCGTGAACGTCATGGCCGCCTGTCGACACCATGGAGCCGTCCACGTCGTGAACGCTATGCCCGAGGCGCGCACCCCGACCGCGCCCTGATACGCGCTTGACGCGCCCCGCCCGCAAGCCTGATGCGCCCTTGACGACCGCGCCCGGCGCGCCTGTCACACCGCGGGCCCGGTCAGCCGGCGTCCCGCGTACCCCCGGTCCCGTCGGCCCGGTCGCCGGCCTCGGCCGCATCCGCCGCCTCGTCCGGGGCTTCGGGGTCTTCCTTCTCGTCCGTGGCCTCCGGTTGCTCGAAGGGGTCCCATCCCTCCCATTCGCGGGGATCGCTGGAGGCGCCGGGCCGCGGTTCGCGCCGCTCCCCTGCGGGAACCTCCCGCGCGAGCGCGGCCAGCGGGTCGCGTAGCCGCTCGATACGGTCCGCCAGGGGCCCGTTCCGGCCCGGGTCGTCATTGCCGTTCGGCATGGAGAAGCACTCCGTCCATCAACGCTTTCCTACTGTTGCGGCAGTACCTGGTCTCGGTGACGTCGAATCGACCGGTCTCGAAGTACTTGTTCGCGGGATTGCCCCCGCGGCAGTACGCGAAGTGGTCGCACACCGTCCGGCAGGCCGACACGCCGCGCATCGCCTCCGCGACCCACGGGACCCCGGCGGCGCGCGCCATCACCTCGTCCAGTTCCGACGTGCGCAGGCTGCCCACCGCGAACGGCCCGTACGCGGGCGACGAGAAGCCCGCCAGCTCGGGCCCGGCGGGGATCACGTCGCCGTTCCACATGACCAGCGGCACCGGCTGGTGCAGGCGGTCCCCGGCCTGTCCGCCGCGCCCCGCCAGTTGGTCCCCGACGTAGCGCAGCGCGTCGTCGACGTCTTGTATCCGCAGCCGCCCGTCGTGCTGGACACGGGCCGTGAGAGCCGCCCAGAACTCCACCACCCGCTCGTAGTCCGGCGTCCCCGACTCGCGCCACGTCCCCTTCTGTTCCACGACGTTGACTCCGAGCGACGTGCAGCCCAGCTCGGCGAACCAGTCGTACAGCGCGCCCGCCGCCGCGGCGGAGGGGTCGCGGACCACCGCGATGGCGGTGAAGGGGATGCCGTACGAGCGCAGGAGCCCGACGCCGCGCAGGGTGCGCCCGGTGGTGTCCCGCCCGGCGCGGTCGGGGCGGGCCCCGTTCCGGTCGGCCGGGCCGTCGAGGCTGACCGACACGTGGACGCGGCGACGGGCGAACAGCTCGCACCAGGAGCCGTCGACGAGCGTGGCGTTGGTCTGCACGCCGTGGCGTACGGGATGGCGGGTGCCGCCCGCGGGGAACGCGCCGAGCAGGTCCTCGAAGTGCCCGATCCCGGCCGCTAGGGGTTCGCCGCCGTGCCAGACGACGCGCACGGGGTGCCGGTCCGCCCAGGCGGTCACGCCGCGGGCCACGGCGCCGGCCACCTCCCGGGACATGCGGCGGGCGCGCGTGCGGTCGGGCAGGTAGCAGTACGAGCAGTCGAGGTTGCACAGGGTCGTGGGCTGGACGTAGAGCAGCGGGGACGTCGGTGCCAGGCGCGCGGGCGGTACGGCGGCAGCGCCGGTGCCTGCGGCGCCGTTCGCCGTGGCGGGGGCGTACGACCCCCCGGTGGCACTCATCCGGGCCCTCCCGGCCGCCGCGTACCGGAGAGGGCGCCGATCGCGGCCAGCCGCTCGTCGCAGAGCCCGAGGTGGTAGTCGGCCCCCAGCTCCGCGAAGACCGCCGCGGCGTGCTCGTACACCTCCGCGGCCTCCTCGTGCTCTCCGAGCCCCTCCAGGCTGAGACCGAGGTCGTGGCTGACTATCGCCTCGCGGTACCTCGCGCCGATCTCCCGCAGCACGGCGAGTACGGCGCGCTGTTCCGCCGCCGCGGCGGCGAACCGTCCCTGGTCCGCGAGGACGAGGGCCCCCTCGTTGCGGCACGTGGCCTCCCCTTCACGGTCGCCCAGGGCGGCGAAGGTAGCCCGTGCGCTCCGGTGCGCGCCGGCGGCCTCCTCCAGCCGGCCCGTCCCCCGCAGCACGCGGCCTATGTTGTTGGTCACCATCCCCCCGAGCGGCGGGTCGCCGAGGTCCGCCATCAGGCCGCGCGCCCGGTACAGGGCCGCGAGGGCCTCGTCGTACCGCTGCTGCTTCAGGAGCACGTGGCCCCGGCCGTTCTCCGCCCGGGCGAGAGCGGGCACGTCGCCCGCTTCCGCGGCGATGCGCGCCGCCTCGTCCTCGGCGGCGAGGGCCTCGTCGAAGAGCCGGGACAGGGTGAGGGCGCTCGAGAGGTTGTGCCAGCTCCGCCCGCGACTGGCGGCGTACCTGTCCGGCAGGCCGTCGTACGCCCGGAGCGCGGCGCGGCAGGCGGCGACGGCCTCATCCAGTTGCTGCGTCCAGCGCAGGGCGACGCCCAGGTTGTTCGCGCACTTGCCCTCGGCGACCCGGTCGCCGAGCCGGCGGGCGGCCTCCAGGGCGTGCTCGTACACGGTCACCGCGTCGTCGTAGCGGCGGCGCAGCGCGAAGTACTCGCCGAGGTTCAGCGCCAGGCGTACGGCCCCGCGCGCGTGGGCGGGCTCCGCGGCCCAGTGGGCGGCCGCCACCAGCGACCCGCGCTCGGCGTCGAGCCAGGCGAGAGCCGCCTCGCGGTCGGCGAAGCCGCCGGGGTCCGGGGCCCCGGCCGCGGCAGCGGGAGCGGGCACCGCCAGCAGGCGCCTTCTGGCCGCCGTCGCCCGGTCACCGTAGTGGGCGAGCAGCCGGGTCCTGGCCTCCTCGTGCCGCTCGTGCAGGCGCGGGTCGGCGCGGACTTCGGCCACGGCATAGGCGCGTACGAGGTCGTGCATGCGCCAGCGTCCGCGCGCGTCCCTCGGCTCCACCAGGTGGGCGCGGACCAGCGTGTCGACGCCGCGGACCGGGAGAGGCCCGCCGTAGCTCGCGGTCAGCGCGGTCACGGACACGTCCGCGCCGGGGTGGAGGGCGAGCAGCCGGAAGAGGTGGGCCTGCTCGTCGGTCAGCAGGCGGTACGACAGGTCGAAGGCGGCCCGCACGGCGCGTTCACCGTCGTCCAGGTAGCGCATGCGCGTCGCTATGTCCCGCAGCTCGTCGGCGAGTTCGGCGACGGGCTTGCCGGGGTCGGCGACCAGCAGGGCCGCGGCGATCTGCAGGGCGAGCGGGAGGTGCCCGCACCGCCGGCACAGCTCGCGCGCCGCGTCGGCCTCCCCTTCCAGCCGCCGGTCGCCCGGGTCGGCGGCGGTCAGCGCCTCGTGCAGCGCCGTCAGCGCGGCGGCCGGGGGGAGCATGCCCAGGCGCAGTTGGTGGGCGCCGAGTTGCGCGAGCACGTTCCTGGACGTGGTCAGGACGCGGTGCGCCGGGTTGCCCGGCAGGAGCGGCCGCACCTGGGAGGAGGTGGCCGCGTTGTCGGCCAGCAGCAGCACGGGGCCGCGGTCGGCGGCGACCCGTTCCAGTACGGACCGGTAGAGGCCCGCCCGCTCGTCCGCGGTCGGCGGGGTGTGCTCGGGCTCGACGCCGAAGGCGCGGAGGAGCACTTGGAGGGCGCCGTCCGCGGTCAGAGGGCTCTCGTCGGCGCCGTGCAGGTCGACGAAGTGCACCCCGCCCGGGAACCAGCCCGAATGTCGCGCCTCGTGCGCCGCGCGGAGGGCCAGGGAGGTCTTGCCCACCCCGCCGAGGCCGGAGATCGCCACCGGGGGCGCGGCCGGCGTGACACCGCGCGGCGGCGGACGTAACAGGTCGAGGAGTGCGGTCAGTTCGTTCGTACGGCCGACGAAGGAGGGGCCGGGAGCCGGCAGCGCCGAGAGGTCGGCGTGGGCACGGGGAGGTGACGGGGAGGGTTCGCCGGTCGGGTACGGGACGGGCGGGGGCGCCCCGTTGTCGGCGGCGGGACGGCCGCCGCGGTTGGCGTTCCGCTCCCGGCGGGCCTGTGTGAGGAGTTGGCCCCACCACGCCTCCGGTCGCGCCGGGTATCCGGTACGGCCGACGCGCCCGGCCTCGCTCTGCAGGAAGGCCGTCAGCACCAGGAAGTACCGCGTGTGGGCAGGACCCGGCACGCTGCCCGAGTTCAGCCAGCCGCTGAGCGTCGAGTCGGCGATCGTCGCGGGCGGGCGCTGCTCGCGGCCCAGGCGCACGAGCCGGTCCAGCGTCGGCCGGCCGGCGGCCTCGTACACCGCCGCCAGCTCCGCCCAGAACCGCTGCGCCTCCCCGGCCAACCGGAACTCCCCCCGTACTCAGGAACCTTCCGACGCTCTCCGGGTCACAAACCTCCCGGAAGCCGACACAAACCTACCGCCGACCGGCCCGGTGGCGGGCTCCCGAGGCGGCGCCGCCTTCGCCGGAAACCCCCCGGAAGCGCCCTCATGGGCCGGCGCCCGGCCGCAACAACGCGGCCGGCACCCCGCCCGGAAGGCAACGCCATGACCGACGCACCCACCCCGAACCGGCCCGCCGCCCCGCGCTCGGACGCGGCTCCGTCGACCACCGCCACCCGCACCCGCGCCCGCCGCTGCCGGGTCCTGCTCACCGCCGTGCGCTGCCTCGCCCTCGCCGCATGCGGCGGCGCCGCGGAAGCGCTCACCACGTGGCTGCTGCAGCGCTGACCGGCGCCGCCCCCGCCCCCGTTCAGGCCGGCGGTCGGCGGTGCGTCCAGAGGTCCAGCGGCGGCGTCGGCGGCACCGGGCGGAGGCTGCCCGTTCTGGTCCAGCCCCAGGTCTGGTACGCCGCGCCCGCCGCCGCGTTGTCCTGCGGCAGCAGCGCCACCGCGGGGGACGGCGCCCAGCGGGCCAGCAGGTGCTGCTGCAGCCGGGTGGCGATGTGCCGGCGGCGCTGGTCCGGCACCACCATCAGCTCCGCCACCACGAACGCCCGCGGCGACGAGGTGACTTCCGCCAGGGCCAGCGGCGGCCCCTCGGGGAGGTCCGGCCACCACACGCCCGAGCGGTCCGCCCGGAACCCGTACGCGCAGCCCACCGGGCGGTCGCCCCCGGCCAGCACCATCTCGAACCCCGGCCGCTGCACGTGGTCTTCGAGCCGGCGCAGGAAGCCCTCCCGCTCCGGCGCCGCCCCGCCGACCGCACCGTTGTACGAGGCGACGTAGACGTCCGCCACGGCCTCGCGCTGCGTGTCCGCCTGCCACCGGCTCAGGCCACGTAAGAACAACTCGGACACTCGTCCTCCCCCGGTCCGGCCGGCCGCACCGGCCCGAGCCCCTGTGACCACAGAGTAGACCCGCCGACCGTCGTGCACATGCCCCCGAACCGGACGACCTGCCGCCTACTTCTCCAGGCTCACCGTCAGGCTCCTGCCGTACGCGTGATGCGTGTCCACCACGAGCTTCGTCCCGCCGGCCACCCGGCTGACCCGGACCCCGTCGTCGCCCGCGGCTTTCCGCAGCGGCCGCCCGCGCAGCACCACGGTGACAGTGTCGCGGTCCATCGTCGGGTCCGCCACGGCCACCTCCACGCGCCCGTCGTCCCCGGTCCGTACGAGCACCGAGGCGGGCCCGTCGATGCTCAGCCCCGCGGTGTCGTGGCGTCCTGGGGTGAAGGCGTTGGCGGCGGTCATGCGGAGACCTGAGTGGCGGACCGCCTGGAGGCGCGGGGAGTTGGCGGTCACGACGAGGGGGCCGCGGCGGTACGCGTCCAACTGCGCGGCGGAGGCGTGCGGCACCAGCGCGTACGCCAGGCGCGCGAGCCCGTGCCGCGGCTCGTGGTCGACGGTGGCGCTGAACACGGTGCGCGTCACCGCCGTGTCCGGATTGCCGGTGCGCACGACGCGGCGGCTGCGCGTGACGTCCTCCAGCCCGACCCGTACCCGGGGCGCGTCCAGGAAGACGTACCCGACGGCCGTGCCCTCCGCGGCGTCCGCGTACCGCAGCCAGCTCAGTTCGGCCGTGCCGGGACCCTCCCAGGCGCGGCCGTCGCGGCGCGCGCCGGTGACGGTGACGGCGGCGGAGGGGTCCGCGGTGCGGGCGTCGACGGTCGTGGTCACCGTGCGCCCGGCGGGGTCGCCGACGCCGGCGGCGAGGACGACGATCTCGTCGTCGAGCATGAACCACGACTTGGTGGCGGTCGCGTTCCGGTAGACGACGAAGTCGCCGGGGAGGCGTTCGCGTTCGGCGTACGCGACGTCGTCGGACTGCACCATCGCGGACGTGCCGTACGCGCCGAGGACGGCGCCGCCCGAGTGGCGGTTGGTGCCGCGCGGGAAGTAGACGTAGGTGTTCTGCGACTCGGACGACGAGGTGAAGTTCAGCGGGTGGCCGGGGTTGTCGTACCAGAGCTTGCCGTCGTACAGCTCCGGTACGGTGCCGCGCCGCTCGACGGGCGCGGTGGCGCCGGCGAGGCCGTAGGGCGAGACGACCGTGTAGTAGTCGACGCCGTACGAGCGCGTCTGGTCCTGCCCGGAGAGGTACAGGTAGTACGCGCCGTCGCCCTGGAACCAGGGCATCAGGTTCTCGCCGCTCATGTACTCGTACTTGCTGATGCGGTCCGAGCTGCGCGCGAGCGCGAACGCGAAGCCCGGGCGGCGGTGGACGTGCTTGTCCATGGCGTTGTAAGCGACGCTGCGCGCGGCCGGGTTGAGGTCGGCGGGCGGGATGGCCGCGTCGCCGACGATGTCGGCGTAGCGCACGACGCTGACGGGGGAGACGAACCCCGCGGGGTCGAGGGCGGCGCGCGAGGTGGCGCGGATGTGCTTGACGTAGCTCTTGAGCGCGGCGGCCTCGGCTCCGGCCGCGTAGTCGGCGAGGTCGACGACGGCCTCGACGACGGCGGCGACGTCGGTGTAGCCGGAGGTCGTGCGGACGACGGCGCGGCCCTTGACTATCTCCATCATCCAGCCCTCGAAGATCAGCGGCGCGAAGCCGTCGCGCACCCAGCGCTGCACGACGGGCACGAGTGCGCCGGTGTTCGCGAAGCCGGTGCCGTCGAGGATCTTGAGCGTCTGGACGACGCGCGTGAGCAGCCCCTTCCCGTACGAGCCGGTGTACGCGACGGAGTGGTGCTGGATGAACGAGCCGTCGGCGTAGTAGCCGTCGGTGTTGCCGTGGCGGATGTCGTACGGGTCGATCGTGGCGAAGACGGTGAGCTGGTCTTCGAGCGCCTTGGCGATGCGCGCCTCGCCGCCGGTCTCCTGGGCGGCGGCGAGCAGGGCGCCCTGGATGATGCGGTTGGTGGTGATGTCGGCGAGGTTGGCGCCGGTGTGGAAGCGGGAGTCGAGATCGACGTCCCCGTCCTTGCCGTTGCGGAGGTACGCGTCCATGGAGGCGACGTACGTCGTGAGCAGCCCGGCGGGGACGGCGCCGGGGACATCGGCGAGGAGCGCGAACGTCTTGCCGACGTGGGTGGAGATCGCGATCTCCCAGTTGTGCCAGTTGCCGTAGTAACCCCGGGCCTGGTCGCCGTAGTAGCGCTCGTGCAGCCACACCAGCCCGTCGACGGCGCGGCGCTGGGCGGCGGTGTCGCCGTGCAGGTCGCCGCCGGGGGCGCGGGTGGCGAGGGCGATCTCGTAGAGCATGCGGTACGAGGTGGCGAGGTTGACGTCACTGGTGCCGAGGGGGACGCCGGCGAAGAGCTCGCCGGTGGCGGTGCCGGTGTCGGCCATCGCGGCGAGGTTGGCGCGGGCGGTGGCGTGGAGGGCGGCGACCTTGGCGGCCGCCTCGGGACGGGCGTTGATCTCGGGGGTGCCGGCGAAGACGGCGCGGGTGTTCGCGAGGAGGAGGGCGGGGTCCGCGGCTTCCGCGGTCCCGGCGGCGAAGCCCGTACGGGCCGGGAGGACGGCCAGCAGGCCGGCGGCGGGCAGGGTGGACAGCAGGCGTCTGCGGGTGAACTCCATGGGGTCCTCCCCCGGTGCGTTGGGGCACTGGCAGCCGGAGTCAAGCAGATGGGGGAGGCGCCGACAAGCGCTTGCGTGCCCCGTACCGGAAGATCGCGTCCGGAGATCGCACCGGGAAGAAGGGGCACGTGACGGGCGGGGCCCGGCGCACAGGTAGCCGGAGCGCACCGGCGGGAAGACGATCGCCTACCGCCGGACCCCGCCCGGCGGAACCAGCTTGATGCATGCAAGAAGTTGTTGCAAGTACTGTGCAATAAGCGCGTAGGGTGATCGGGGACGGATGTCCCACGAAAGGAGCAGCGCCTGATGAGCACGTACGCGCTACCGGATCTGCCCTACGACTACGCGGCATTGGAGCCGGCGATCACCGGGCAGATCCTCGAACTGCACCACGCCAAGCACCACGCGGCCTACGTCAAAGGCGCCAACGACACGCTGGAGCGGCTCGCCGAGGCGCGCGACAAGGAGCAGTTCGGCAACCTGGTCGGGCTGGAGAAGACCTACGCCTTCAACCTCTCCGGGCACGTACTGCACACGATCTTCTGGGAGAACCTCTCCCCGGACGGCGGAGACCGCCCCGACGGCGCCCTCGGCGACGCCATCGAGGAGCACCTGGGCGGCTTCGAGGCGTTCCGGAAGCAACTGAGCGCGGCCACCGCCTCGGTGCAGGGCTCGGGCTGGGGCGTGCTGGCGTGGGAGCCGCTGGGCAAGCGCCTGATCGTCGAACAGGTCTACGACCACCACGGCAACGTCGGCCAGGGCAGCACCCCGCTGCTGGTCTTCGACGCCTGGGAGCACGCGTACTACCTGCAGTACAAGAACGTCCGCCCCGACTACGTCCAGAAGTTGTGGGACCTCGTGAACTGGGACGACGTCTCGGCGCGGTATGCGAAGGCGACCGCCCGCGGCTGACAATCGGACTTTTTCGGCCGAGGTTTCACGGGAAACACTGCCAGAAGACGACCGGCCGCCCCCTCCTGTACGCGAGGGGGCGGCCGTCGCGTAAGGGGCGCGTCGCACGGTAGTGCGTTTTCGTTCCGTACGACCAGACTTGCCGGTTCCTGCCGGTGACGGGCCGCGGGCCACTACGATCCACGCTACCCCCCACCCCCATCGGCGAGAGCGAGAGCATGCGGTCGGACACGCGTCAGAACGCACACCTCACCTACCGCGCCAACGCGGGCGCCGGCCGCCACGGCTGGCTCCGGCTGACCCCCGCCTACTCGGTGAGCCTCGTGCGCCGCTACGCCGCCGAGATGCCGCCCGGCTCCGTCGTCACCGACCCCTTCTCCGGCACTGGCACCACGCCGCTCGCCGCCGCCGAGCACGGGCTGACGGGGCAGTCCCTGGACGTGAACCCCTTCCTGATCTGGCTGGGGAAGATGAAGACGGCCGCGTACGAGCCGGATCACCTGCGCGAGACCCGGCGGGCGCTCGCACCTCTGGTGCACCGCGCCGAGGAGTTATTGCCCGAGGCCGGCGAGCTGTGGCAGCCGGAGCTGCACAACATCGGGCGCTGGTGGGCGCGGAGCGCGCTGGACGCGCTGAAGGCGATACGCCGGGCGCTGGACGTCGCGGCGGGCGCGCTGCCGCCGGGCGGGCGGGACCTTCTGGACGTCGCGTTCTGCCGGACGCTGATCGCGTCGAGCAACGCGGCGTTCAACCACCAGAGCATGTCCTTCAAGGAAGAACACGCGGGCGGCGACAGCGCCCTCCAGGCACTCGACCCCGACGCCGCGCGGGCCGTGCTGGAGACGTTCCGCCGCGAGGCCGGCACCACCCTCGCGAACGCCGCGACCCCGCTGCCCGGCGCGGCGCGCGTCCTGTACGGCGACTCCCGCGACATGCAGCCCGCCGCCGGCCGGCTCACGCCCTGCGACCTGCTGCTGACCTCGCCGCCGTACGTGAACCGCATGTCGTACATCCGCGAGCTGCGGCCGTACATGTACTGGATGCGGCACCTGCGGCGGGCGGAGGACGCGGGCCGGCTGGACTGGCAGGCGATCGGCGGCACCTGGGGCGCGGCCACCTCGCGCGTACGGGCCTGGCGGCCGCCGGGCCCCGAAGCCGAGGGGGTGCCGGAGCCGGTCGCGGGCGAGCTGGCCAGGACGCAGGCGGCGATCCGCCGGGACGGCGGGCGGAACGGGCCGCTGCTGGCGAACTACGTCGGCAAGTACATGCACGACATGTGGGGGCACTTCCGTGCGGCGTACAAGAACGTGCGCGGCGGCGGGCGGGTGGTCTACGTGATCGGCAACTCGACCTTCTACGGGAACCAGGTGCCGGCGCAGGAGTGGTACGCGGCGCTGCTCCGCGAGGTGGGCTTCGCGGGGGTCGAGGTGGAGGTCATCCGCAAACGGAACAGCAACAAGGCGCTGTTCGAGTACGCGGTGTCGGGCGGGCGGGCGTAGGGCTCGCATCTGCCGGGACGGGCGGGTCCGGTCCGCGGGCGGCCGGCGCGGTGGTACGCGGCGGCGGGGGTTTATCCACAACTGGGGAGTAATCCACAGATTGGCGCTGCGGGCGCCGGCGGGCCGTGCCGAGGACGCAGAATGTCGGCATGAGCGAGATCGACGGGGGCAAGGCGGGACGTGCCGGTGACGACGCGAGCGTCGGCGGCGAGGGCTACGGAGACGGCGGGGTCGGCGGAAGCGGCGGGGGCCGGGGAAGAAGCGGGGACGGAGCGGGCGGCGAGGCAGACGCCGGCTCCGGCGGTGCCGCGGACGCGGCCCCGGCGTGGGAGCGGCGGTTCCGGGCGCCGCGGATCAGCCTGCCCGGGTGGGCGGAGGACGCGCCGGATCGCGCGCTGTACGTGTCGAACGTGACGGGCACCTTCGAGCTGTACGCCTGGGACCGCCGCACGGGCGGCGTCCGCCAGGTCACCGACCGGCCGAACGGCACGACGGACGGCGCGCTGACGCCGGACGGCGAGTGGGTGTGGTGGTTCTGCGACACCGACGGGGACGAGTTCGGGGTGTGGCGGCGGCAGCCCTTCGCGGGCGCCGCCCCGGGGCAGGACCGGGCGGCGGCGCCGGGTCTGCCCGCGGCGTACTCGGCGGGACTCGCGCTCGGGCGGGACGGCACGGCGGTGGTCGGCCGGTCCACGGAGGAGACGGGGACGACGATCCACCTCGTCCGGCCCGGGGGCGAGCCCAGCGAGATCTACCGGCACCGGGAGTCCGCCGGCGTCGGCGACCTCTCGCACGACGGCAGGCTGCTGGCCATCGAGCACACCGAGCACGGCGACGCGATGCACGCCGCCCTGCGGGTGCTGCGCCTCGGCGGCGCCCCCGGCGGCGACCCGCTGGTCGCCGACCTGGACGACACCAAGGGCGGCCGGGAGGAGCTGGGCCTGGAGGTGCTGGGCTTCGCCCCGGTGGCAGGCGACGCGCGGCTGCTCGTCGGGCACCAGCGGCGGGGCCGCTGGGAGCCGATGATCTGGGACCCGGTCACGGGCCAGAGCCGGGAGCTGGAGCTCGACCTGCCGGGGGACGTGTCGGCCGAGTGGTATCCGGACGGCAGCGCGCTGCTCGTCCTGCATACGTACCAGGCACGCAGCGAGCTGTGGCGGTACGGGCTGGAGGGCGCCGACTCCGGCGCCATGACCCGGATCGAGACGCCGCCGGGGACGATCTCGGGGGCGACGGCGCGGCCGGACGGCACGGTGGAGTTCCACTGGTCGTCGGGCGCGGAGCCGCCGCAGGTGCGGTCCGCGCAGGGTGCCGTGGTGCTGCAGCCGCCGGGCCCGGCGGCGCCGCGCTCGGTGCCGGTGGAGGACGCCTGGGTCGACGGGCCGGGCGGGCGGATCCACGCGCTGGTGCAGCGGCCGCCGGGCGAGGGCCCGTTCCCCTGCCTGTTCGACGTGCACGGCGGCCCCACGTGGCAGGACAGCGACGCCTTCGCGGCCGGCCCGGCGGCCTGGGTCGATCACGGCTTCGCCGTCGTCCGCGTCAACTACCGCGGCTCCACCGGCTACGGCCGGGAGTGGACCGACGCCCTCAAGCACCGGGTGGGCCTCATCGAGCTGGAGGACATCGCGGCGGTGCGGGAGTGGGCCGTCGCCTCCGGCTTCGCGGACCCCGAACGGCTGGTCGTCGGCGGCGGCTCGTGGGGCGGTTATCTGGTGCTGCTCGCCCTCGGCACGCAGCCGGACGTCTGGGCGCTGGGCCTGTCGGCGGTGCCCGTCGCGGACTACGTCGCGGCGTACGAGGACGAGATGGAGGCCCTGAAGGCGATGGAC
Source organism: Streptomyces sp. NPDC004134 (assembly GCF_042874195.1). Taxonomy (NCBI): domain Bacteria; kingdom Bacillati; phylum Actinomycetota; class Actinomycetes; order Kitasatosporales; family Streptomycetaceae; genus Streptomyces; species Streptomyces sp. NPDC004134. The sequence continues at coordinate 123,348 of NZ_JBIAMS010000014.1, forward strand.
CGCACGCTGATGGGCGGCTCGCCGGAGGACGTCCCCGAGCGCTACGCCGCGTCGTCACCCCTGACGTACGTGGACGAGGTGCGGGCGCCGGTCTTCGTCTCCGCGGGGGTCAACGATCCGCGGTGCCCGATCCGGCAGGTGGAGAACTACGTCGGGCGGCTGGCGGAGCGCGGGCACCCGCACGAGGTGTACCGGTACGACGCGGGGCACGGCTCGCTGGTCGTGGACGAGCGGATCAAGCAGTTGGGGCTGGAGCTCGACTTCGTTCGCCGTCATCTGCTTCCGGACCTGGCTCCGCGGCCGCAGCAGCCGGATCCGGAGCCGCGGGACCGCCCTCGTCAGGATCGGGGGAGGTGAGGCCGAGGGCCGTGTCGCGCGCGACCTCCGCCTCGCGGCGGAAGAGCCGGTACCACATGAAGATCACGAAGCCGGCGAAGACGAACCACTGGGCCGTGTAGCCGAGGTTCTGGAACGCCTTGAGGTCGAGCCCGCTGCCCTGAGGTACCTCGGCGGGGACGGGCTGCATCCCGCCGTCGGCCTCGAAGAGGGTGATCCAGGCCGTGGAGACCTGCTCGTCCACGACGTTGACCAGCGCCGCGGCGCTGATCATGCCGACCTGGCCGCGGGGCAGCCCGCCTTCGGTGTGCACGCCGGGGGAGCCCTGGTGCTCGGACGCCTGGAGGGCGCCGGTGACGGTGACCTCGCCGGCGGGCGGCTCGGGGGCCCTGGCCGGGTCGGCCTCCCCGGGCAGCCAGCCCCGCAGGACGGGAACGGAGGTGGTACGGGCCCCGGCGTCGCCGTCGTCGCCCACGGGGGCGTCGGTGCGCAGGAGGGTCAGGACGTAGAAGCCGGTCTCGCCGTCGAGGGTGCGGTCGGGGACGAGGAGCTGGGGGCCGTAGCGCCCGGTGACGGTGGCGGCGTCGCCCGTGGTCTCCTGGGTCACGGGCAGCAGCTCGGCCATCGGCCGGCCGTCGATGCCGTCGGCGGCGCGGTCCTGCTGCTCCTGCTGTTCATGGTGGGTGTCCACGCGCGTCTCGAAGCGGCTCATCTGCCAGCTACCCATGACCAGGCAGACCGGGATGGCGAGTGCGGCGAGGACGTTGACGACCCACCACCGGGGCGTCAGCAGGAACCGGTACACGCCTCCACGGTACGGCCTCCCCCGCGGCCGTCCCGCCCAGGGGGCGGGATCGGGGCGGTCTGTCGGGGCGGTGTATCGGGTCGGTCTATCGGGGCCGGGGTCAGGCGCCCGGGAGCGGCTCGGTGTAGTAGACGGTGCCGGCGCAGGCGTTCTGGACCGTGATGCTGGCCACGGCGGAGGAGTCGGCCTCCGGCGAGTGGGTCAGGGTGACGGAGCCGTCCGTCGTGCCGTCGCCTTCGCCCGGCTCACCGGTGCCGCCGGTGTCGCCGCCGGTCTCGGTGCCCTGGTCCGTCTCGGACTGCGTCTCGTCCGGCGACGACTGGGTGTCGTCGGTGGGGTCCGGGGTCGGCGTGGTGGCGGTGGTGGTACAGCCGCCGTCGGTGCTGGTCTCCGGCACCCAGGCGAACTCCACCACGTACGACTCGTTGGGCGCGAGCACCAGCGCGCCGGTCGCCTCCGGCGGCGGCAGCAGGTCCGTGGCCGCGTCGCCGGCGGTGTGCGTGCGGGTGTCGACCGCGCTCGCGTTCGCCGCGCCGAAGGTACCGCCCACCCGCACGCCCTCCGACGACTCGACCACGCAGGCGGTGGTGGAGACGTTGGTGACGGTGAAGGACCCGGTGACCCGGCCCGCCTCGTCGGGCGTGCCGCTCGCCGCGACCGGCTCGCTGATCTGCGTCGGCGCGCACGGCTCCGCGGCGGCCGTGCCGCCCTCGGAGCCGCCGGTCGGCGCGGCGGTGTTCTCGTCGTGCCCGGGGCTCTCGGTCTTCTCTTCCTTCTCGCTCGGCTCCTCGCTGCCGGCGGTGGCGTCCGTGTCGTTGCCCTCGACGGCGCCGCCCCCGCCCTGCTGCCCGGCGCCGGGCAACTGGCTGTTGGCGACGCCCTGGCGCGGGTTCTTCTCGCTGGTCGAGCCGGCGACGTTCATCAGCGTCGGCACCGAGACCGCCAGCGCGACCACCGCGACCGCGGCGACGGTGACCAACTGGCGGCGGCGCGTACGCCGCGCGGGCACCGCCCGCTGGAGGTACTGCAGCGTGCCGGGCGCCGGCTCCAGGCCGTCGACGGCGGAGTGCAAGAGCAGCCGCAGCTCGTCCTCGCCGCCCGCGTCGTCGCCGTCACCGTCGCCGTAGCCACCGGGCCACCGCGGGATCCCGGCACCGCCGGGACCGCCCGCACCACCCGAGCCGACCGCACTACCCGCACCGTCCGAGCCGCCCCGCTCCCGGCGGTCGTCCGGAGACGCGGGGCCGTCCAGCCCCTCCGTACCACGGGACGCGGCAGCACCACCGGAGCCGGCAGCACCGCCCGGCTCGTCCGGGCCCGCGCCGGCCCCCTTCGACTCACCCGCCGCGCCCTGCACCTTCGCCCCGTCATCCGGCCCCGCGGCCTCAGCCGCCGCCACAGCCCCCGAAGACTCGGAAGCCTCCGGCAGCGAAGCCTCCGGCGCCGCCGCCGTCACCTCGTCCGAACCCGCCGGCACGTCCGGCGCCTCCGGCAGCTCCGCCGTCTCCGCCACATCCACTGCCCCACGTCCGCTTCCAGACCCGGTCCCGGCCGGACCGCCGGACCCCGACCCGCCGGATCCCTCGGCGCCCCGCTCCCACGGCGGCCCCGATCCGTAGAAACGCTCGCTCATGCCGGCGCTCCCATGGCTGTTCGCAGTGCGGCGATGCCCCGGGAGCCGTACGCCTTGACGGAGCCGAGCGAGATGCCCAGCGCCTCGGCCACCTGAGCCTCGGTCATGTCCGCGAAGTAACGCAGCACGAGCACCTCGCGCTGCCGGCGCTGCAGCCCGCGCATCGCCTGGATCAATTGGTCGCGCTCCAACTGTTCGTACGCACCCTCTTCCGCGCTGGCCATGTCGGGCATGGGCTTGGAGAGCAGCTTCAGCCCGGTGATGCGCCGACGGAGCGCGGAACGTGACAGGTTGACGACCGTCTGCCGCAGATAGGCGAGGGTCTTGTCCGGGTCCTTGACCCGCTTGCGCGCCGAGTGCACGCGGATGAATGCCTCCTGCACCACGTCCTCGCAGGAGGCGAGGTCGTCGAGCAGCAGCGCGGCGAGACCGAGCAGCGACCGGTAGTGGGTCTGGTACGTCTCGGTGAGGTGGTCGACGCTGGTGCCCTCCGCCATGGCGTCGTCAGCGTCCGCCGCGGACTTCTTCTCGGCAGGCCGCGCCGGCCACGGCGCGATCACCGGCAGTCCCCGGGACGCCGCGGAAGAACCGGGGCGCAGCGCGGGGCCGGCCGGAAGGGTCGCAATGCTGAGTGCCTCTGCCACGCCTGTTTGACACACCGACCCCCGTCAAGGTTGTACGCGCACGGCGGCAACGCCGGTCGTGTTACCGCGCGTACTGCCATGCCCACTCCCTCGCTACCCGTGCGGCCGGCCAATGCGGGCAGGGACAGAGACGTCTCTCGGCGCCGCCGCGGTTGCAGACGGCGCGAACCGAAATCGTCGGATGGCAAGGGCGTTCGGCGCAAGCGGTATGGACCAACGGATCGATGACGACTGGCTCAACGACCGGTGCCGCCGTAGACGACCGCCTCGTCGCTCTCGCTGTCGAGACCGAACGCCGTGTGCACGGCCCGTACCGCGTCCTTGACGACGTCCTCGCGGGTCACCACCGAGATCCGGATCTCCGAGGTGGAGATCAGCTCGATGTTGACGCCGGCGTTGGACAGCGCCTCGAAGAACGTGGCCGTGACACCGGGGTGCGAGCGCATGCCCGCGCCGACGAGGGAGATCTTGCCGACCTGGTCGTCGTAGCGCAGCGACTCGAAGCCGATCGACGGCTGCGCCTTGGTCAGCAGCTCCATCGCGCGGTGCCCGTCGGTCTTGGGCAGGGTGAAGGAGATGTCGGTCAGGCCGGTGGCGGCGGCCGAGACGTTCTGCACCACCATGTCGATGTTGATCTCGGCGTCCGCAATCGCCCGGAAGATGGCGGCGGCCTCGCCCGGCTTGTCCGGGACCCCGACCACCGTGATCTTCGCCTCGGAGACGTCGTGCGCGACTCCGGAGATGATCGCGTGCTCCATGCCTTCTGCTCCCTCGGAGATATTGCCTACCCAGGTGCCCGCATGCCCCGAGAACGAGGAGCGGACATGAATGGGCATGTTGTACCGGCGGGCGTACTCGACGCAGCGGTGCAGCAGGACCTTCGACCCGCTGGTGGCCAGTTCGAGCATGTCCTCGTACGGGATCCGGTCGATCTTACGGGCCTTCTTCACCACCCGCGGATCGGCGGTGAACACGCCGTCCACGTCGGTGTAGATCTCGCAGACCTCCGCCTCGAGCGCCACCGCGAGCGCCACCGCCGTGGTGTCCGAGCCGCCGCGGCCGAGCGTCGTGATGTCCTTGCTGTCCTGCGAAACACCCTGGAACCCGGCGACGATCGCGATGGCGCCCTTGTCCACCGCCTCCTGGATCCGGCCGGGCGTGACGTCGATGATCCGCGCCTTGTTGTGCACGGCGTCGGTGATCACACCCGCCTGGCTGCCGGTGAACGACAGCGCCTCGTGGCCGAGCTTCTTGATCGCCATCGCCAGCAGGGCCATGGAGATCCGCTCGCCCGAGGTGAGCAGCATGTCGAGCTCGCGGCCGGTCGGGATCGGCGAGACCTGCTCGGCGAGATCGATCAGCTCGTCCGTCGTGTCGCCCATCGCGGACACCACGACGACGACCTGGTGGCCGGCCTTCTTGGTCTCGACGATCCGCTTGGCGACGCGCTTGATGCCCTCGGCGTCGGCGACGGAAGAGCCGCCGTACTTCTGCACGACAAGGCCCACGTGCGCTCCTCGCAATGGTGTTTCGGTCGGCTCAGTCTACCGAGCCGGCGGGTACGCACAGGGCGGGCCGACTCGGAGACGTACCTGCCCGGGAGCACCGCGGGCACACGGAAACGTAAGGCAGCTCACATCCGGAGCCCAAAAATCCGGGCGCGCGAGCGGCGCGCGAACTCGGGGCGGGAGATCGGTACTCGGCACATGCGCGCGGCGTACGCACCGCTGCGCGCGCCCCGGCCCGTACACCGCGCCCCGGCTCGGGTGCGCCGCGCCCCCTCCTGCCTCAGGTGCGCCGCAGCCCCAGCGGCTCCGCGATCTCCGCCGCCATCACGCGGCCCGCCTCCTCCTCCAGCCGCCCGTCGTCCAGCGCGGCGTCGCTGTCGGTGTCGAGCCCGTCCAGCTCCCCCAGGGGCGTGTCCAGCCGCACATGGGCCACCAGCGACTGCAGCGCGCGCAGGCAGGCGCTCGCGGTCGGCCCCCAGTTGGACAGGTACGAGAACTGCCACCACCACAGCGCCTCGTTGACCCGCCCCGCCGCGTAGTGCGCGCGGCCGTGCCGCAGGTCGGTGATCACGTCGGCCAGGTCGTCGGAGATCCGGCTGGCGACGGGGGTGCTGCGCGGCACGTACGGGTCGAAGACCTCGGAGTAGACGTCCACCGGGTCCAGCAGCTCGGCGAACCGCTCGCGCAGCTCGTCCACGTCCGGCTCGGGGCCGGTGTCCGGCTCGTACCGCTCGTCCGGCACGAAGTCCTCGTGCGCCCCCAGCCGGCCGCCGGCCAGCAGCAACTGCGAGACCTCCAGCAGCAGGAAGGGCACGGCGCTGTTCGGCTCGTCGCCCTTGGCGACCTCGGTGACCGCGACGATGAAGCTCTCGATCGAGTCGGCGATCTGGACCGCGAAGCTGTCCGGGTCCTGCGTCGCCTGGTGCGTGGTGGCGTCAGACATCGAGCAGACCTCCTCTGTCGGCGCCCCGCGCACCGGCAGGCCGCGTGCGGCGGCCTGCCGGGCTGCTGGGCGCTGCGCCGGGATCCAGCCGGCGGGCACGTGGTTCCGTTTCAGACATCGAGCAACCGCCTGCCTTCGAAGGCGCGGCCGAGGGTGACCTCGTCCGCGTACTCCAGATCGCCGCCGACGGGCAGTCCGCTGGCCAGCCGGGTCACCTTCAGACCCATGGGCTTGACCATGCGGGCCAGATACGTGGCCGTGGCCTCGCCTTCGAGGTTGGGGTCGGTAGCCAGGATCAGTTCGGTGACGGCGCCGTCCGCGAGCCGGGCGAGCAGTTCCCGTATCCGCAGGTCGTCGGGGCCGACGCCCTCGATGGGGCTGATCGCGCCGCCGAGCACGTGGTACCGCCCGCGGAACTCACGGGTCCGCTCGATGGCCACGACGTCCTTGGGCTCCTCGACCACGCACAGCACGGCGGGGTCGCGCCGCGGGTCGGCGCAGATCCGGCAGTGCTCCTCCTGCGCGACGTTCCCGCAGACCGCGCAGAACCGGACCTTCTCCTTCACCTCGGTCAGCGCATGCGCCAGCCGGCGGACGTCGGCCGGCTCGGCCTGCAGGATGTGGAAGGCGATGCGCTGCGCGCTCTTGGGACCGACGCCGGGCAGCCTGCCCAATTCGTCGATCAGATCCTGGACCACGCCTTCGTACACGCAACGCCTCTCTCGTGTCCGCTCTCCTGCACCAAGCTAGCCGCTACCGCCGGGTTCAACCCGCTTCGGGGATGGCCTCCGGTTCCGGAACCCGGCAGATCCGGACGGCAGGGAACGGCCCCGCGGGACGACGGCGGAAGGGGGGGTCAGAAGGGCAGCCCCGGCATCCCGCCGAGCCCCTGCGCGAGCGGGCCGAGCCGCTCCTGCTGAAGCTGCTGCGCGGCGCTGTTCGCGTCCCGTACGGCGGCGACGACGAGGTCGGCCAGCGTCTCGGTGTCCTCGGGGTCGACGGCGCGCGGGTCGATCACCAGCCCGGTCAGCTCGCCGGAGCCGGTCACCGTGGCCTTCACCAGCCCGCCGCCCGCGCTTCCCTCGACCGGCGTCTCGGCCAGCTCCTGCTGGACGGAGGCGAGCTCCTGCTGCATCTTCTGGGCCTGCTGCAGCAACTGCTGCATGTCGGGCTGGCCACCACCAGGCATCACGTCGCTCGCTCCTTGTCGCGCTACTGCAGTTCTCTGCTGACTGGCTCTGGGTCTACGTCTTCTGCTTCTGCTTCTGCTTCTGGGTCGAGATCGCCGGCCGGGTGTCAGGCCGGTCGTCCAGGCGAGCCTACGGTCTCGGCCGCCGCGCTGCCGTCCATCGCAGGGAGGACGCGCGCCACTTGGGTTGCCCCGCGGGGAGTCGCCGTTCCTCCCGCCGTCGTCATCCTTCAGGAGTACGCGGACGGGCGGGCCGCCTAGTCGTGGCGGATCTCCTCTATGACGGTGGCGCCCAGCTCGCGGACGATGAGGTCGTGGCCGGACAGGGCGGTGTCGACGAGGTCGGGGTCGTCGTCGTCGGGGATGTCGTCCTCCAGCGGCGGCGGGGGCCCCGGATCGGGGGGCGGCCCGAGGTCGGGCGGGGGCTGGCCGCCGGGACCGGCCGACGCGGGCCGGGACTGCTGGGGAGGAGCGGGCGCCGGTACGGAGGGCGCGGGCGAGGTCGTCTGTACGGACTGCCGCAGCCCGGCGCCGCCACCCCCGCCACCACCACTGCCACCGCCGAACCCGCCGCCACCACTGCCGAACCCGCCGCCGCCTCCGGGACCGGGGCCGCCCGGTCCAGGCCCCCCGCCGCCACCGGGCCCCGCCGCCGGCCCGCCGCCGGCACCGCCGGTCGGGTCCACGATGGCCTCGACCTTCCACTGCACGTCGAACCGCTCCGCCAGCACCTCGCGCAGCACCTCGTCGCTGCCGCCGTTGACGAAGCTGTCCCGGGCGCCCGCGTTGCCGAAGCCGAGCTGGAGGGTCCCGCCGTCGAACCCGGTGACCTGGGCGTTCTGGCTCAGCAGAATCCAGGTGAAGCGCCGCCGGTGCTTGACGGCCTCCAGGATGTCGGGCCACATCTGCCGCACGGAAGCGGCCCCGGCGGCCCCGCCCCCCTGCTGTGCGGGCACGCCCTGAGCCGTAGCAGCGGGTGCCTGCGCCGCCACGGGCGCGGGCGCGGGTGTCGCGGCGGGTGCCGAAGCCGGAACCGGCGCGGGAGCAGGAGGCGGCGGCGCGGGTGCCGCGCCACCGGACGCGGCCGGGGCGCCACTCCCTGGCCAGGCCCCGGGCCGCCGTGCCTGCGGGTCACCGCCGGCGGAGGCGGGCGGCCCGGAGGGCACGCCCCCACCGGCATCGCCCGCAGGAGCCGCGGCCCCAGACTCAGCCCCAGCGCCAGGCGCAGGCGCAGCGCCAGGCGCAGGCGCAGCGCCAGGCGCAGGCGCAGGCCCGGCTCCGGAACCACCGGTGCCGGCACCGGGAACCGGTCCCCCTCGCTCGGCAAGGGCGGCGCGGGCACCCCCGGCACCTCCGCTGCTGCCACCGCCACCACCGAGGGCATCCCCGCCCCCGCTCCCACCCCCGCCGGGAGGCTGGTGGGCATCCGGCCCGGGCACGTACCCCACGGTCGGCGGCCCGGTCGCGGCGTTGCGCTCCAGGCGGTCCAGCCGGGCCATCACCGAGCGCTCGTCCCCGTACGCCCCGGGGAGCAGCACGCGGGCGCAGATCAGCTCGAGCTGCAGCCGGGGCGCGGTGGCGCCGCGCATCTCGGTCAGCCCCTCGTTCACGAGGTCGGCCGCGCGGCTCAGCTCGGCCGCACCGAAGGTGTCGGCCTGACGCCGCATCCGCTCCAGCACGTCCGCCGGAACGTCGATCAGCCCCTTGTCCCCGGCGTCCGGCACCGCGGCGAGGATCAGGAGGTCCCGCAGCCGCTCCAGCAGGTCGGTGACGAACCGCCGCGGATCGTGCCCGCCCTCGATCACCTGCTCCACCACGGAAAACGCACCCGCCCCGTCACCCGCCGCGAAGGCGTCGACGACGGAGTCGAGCAGGGCGTCGTCCGTATACCCGAGGAGGGCGGTGGCCATGGCGTACGTCACACCCTGCTCGCCGGCGCCGGCGAGCAGTTGGTCCATGACGGACATCGAGTCCCGTACGGAGCCGGCCCCGGCCCGTACGACCAGGGGCAGCACCGCGTCCTCGACGGGGATGGCCTCGACGCGGCAGACGTCGGCGAGATAGTCGCGCAGGGTGCCGGGCGGGACGAGGCGGAAGGGGTAGTGGTGGGTCCGGGACCGGATGGTCCCGATGACCTTCTCCGGCTCGGTCGTGGCGAAGATGAACTTCAGGTGCTCGGGCGGCTCCTCGACCACCTTCAGCAGGGCGTTGAACCCCGCGGAGGTGACCATGTGCGCCTCGTCGACGATGTAGATCTTGTACCGGCTGGCGGCGGGCCCGAAGAACGCCTTCTCGCGCAGCTCACGCGCGTCGTCCACACCACCGTGCGACGCGGCGTCGATCTCGATGACGTCGATCGACCCCGGCCCGTTCCGCGCGAGGTCCAGGCACGACTGGCACTCCCCGCACGGCTCCGGCGTCGGCCCGCGCTCGCAGTTGAGACACCGGGCGAGGATGCGCGCGCTGGTCGTCTTCCCGCAGCCGCGCGGCCCGCTGAACAGATACGCGTGGTTGACCCGCCCGTTCCGCAGCGCCTGCTGCAGCGGGCCGGTCACATGGTCCTGCCCGATGACCTCACCGAAGGTCTCGGGTCGGTAGCGGCGGTAGAGAGCGAGCTGCGACACGACTACGACGATATCGGTGACCGCCGACAACGGCGCCCACCCACGAAAACCCCCGCGCCCGCCACCCGGCCCCGGACAGCAAGGTGCCCCCCACGCACCCGCCAGAGCCCACCTACCCTTGCTGCCTTCCGGCCCTGGGGGAGTTCAGCGAGATAGCGCCGCGTGAGGGGCGACTCCACCTTAACCGATCCCACCCCCAACGAACGAGTTCGCGACCACCCCACCCCGTCTTGTACTGTGACCCGCGGAGGATTCGCCTAGAGGCCTAGGGCGCACGCTTGGAAAGCGTGTTGGGTTCACACCCTCACGAGTTCGAATCTCGTATCCTCCGCACCCCGCCTGACCAGGCGAAACGAGGCCCGCAGCGGCATGCCGCTGCGGGCCTCGCCGGGCTCCGGCCCTCGGGGGGCGGGCGGGTTACCGGGGCGTGAGGTTCATGCGGATGTCCTCGGCGGCCCACAGGACGAAGCGTTCGACAGGCGTGACCGTCTGACCCGGCGCCATCCGGAACCGGAACCGCTTCAGCAGCATCGCCAGGACGAGCTTGGCCTCGACCATCGCGAGGGCGGCGCCTTCACAACTGCGGGGCCCGAGCCCGAACGGGATGTACGCGAACCGGTGCCGCCGGGCGGACGCCTCCGGTGCGAAGCGGTCCGGGTCGAACACCTCCGGGTCAGGCCAGTGCTCGGGGTTCATGTGCACGGCCCAGAAGGGGTAGAAGATGGTCGTGCCCGCGGGAACGGTGTACTCGCCGAGCTTGAGGTCCTCGGTGGCCTCCCGGGCGCCGTACGGTCCCGGCGGGTACAGCCGCATGGCCTCCCGGAGCACCGTGTCGAGGTACGAAAGCGGCCTGAGGTCGCCGTAGTCGGGTGCGCCGCGGTCACCGAGAACCCGGTCGACCTCCTCGGTGGCCCGCTCGGCCACCTCCGGGTGGCGGGCCAGCAGGTAGAGCGTCCAGGAGATGGCGACACCTGTGGTGTGGTGGGCGGCCAGCATGGTCGTCAGCACCGTGTCGCGTATCCGCGCCGGCGACTCGCCTGCCCCGACCAGAGCCGCGACCAGGTCGCTGCGGTCAGCGTGCTCGGTGATGCCGCGTTCGCGGTGCGCGGTGAGCACCCCGTCGACGGTCGTGCGCAGGTAGGCGAGGGCCTCTTCGGAGCGTACGCGGCGCTCCTCCTCCGTGCCGCCCACGTCCATCTGGTAGAGCCGCGCCAGGTAGTCGGTGAGCACGTCCTCGAACGCCGACACGACCCGCCCGGCGGCCTCCTCGGACTCCAGGCCGTTGCCCAGCGAGTATTCACAGATCATCCGCAGCGACAGTTCGCTGAGGTCCTTCTGCAGTTCCACGGGGCCCCGCGCGGCGTTCTCCGCCCACCGGTCGGCCATCGACGTCGTCAGCGCGGTGAACTGCGCGAAGTGCGCTTCGTGCGAGGGCCGTCCGGCCAGCACGGAGAGCATCACCCGCCGCCACGGCACGTGTTCGTCCGCCGGGAGCGTCTGCACGTTGCCCGACTCCTGGAGGGGCTCCAGGAACTCGAACAGCTTCTCCGGCCGCTTGTTGATCTCCGCGGTGGCCTCCAGCAGCACCGGATCGGCGACCGACACCGCCACGTCCGCACCCGGTAAGGGGAAGCGCACCACCGGACCGAACTCGGCGTGCAGCTTGAGCTGATAGTTGTGCAGCCCGCCCGCCGCCACAATCGCCTTGACGCCGTCACCGCCCGCGGGCGGGCCGGGAATTCTGTCGATGCCGTCGTCCGGCATGGCACTTCCTCCTGGGGTCACGTCCCGGCAACGTTGTCAGCCGAAACCGGCGGTAGCCGGGGTGGCTTGGCCGGCCGATCGCTACGCTCGCATGGTTCCACGGATTCTGTAGCGCGGCAGGGGCATGGCGGGAGAGCTCAATGAACAAGCCGTCGTCGAAGGGGAGAGGACGCGAGGAGGAGAGCCCCCTCCAGCTCGCGACCCCGGCCGTCCCACGCATCTACGACTACTTCCTCGGCGGCAAGGACAACTACGCCCACGACCGGGCGGTCATGGAGGAGGTCCGGCGGCACGTTCCCGACGCACCCCTCATGGCGCGGGAGAACCGCGCGTTCCTGCGGCGCGCGATACGGTGCCTGGCCGGTTCCGGAATCCGGCAGTTCATCGACATCGGCTCGGGTATGCCGGTCGAGGGTGGCGGGCACCAGAACCTGCACGAGATCGCCCAGCAGGTCGCCCCGGACTCGCGCGTGGCATACGTCGACATCGACCCGGTCGTCGTCAGCCACGGGCGGGCGTTACTCGGCAGATCACCCTTGGTGGCCGTCGTCCAGGGCGACGCCCGGCACCCCGAGGACGTCCTGGCCGATCCCGAACTGCGTGATGTCATCGACCTCGACCGGCCGGTCGCCGTGATCATGCTGGCAATGCTGCACTTCATCGACGACGAGGCGGACCCGCCGGGAATCGTGGCGCGACTGCGCGCCGCGATGGCAGCCGGCAGTCATCTGGTCATCTCGCACTCGACCTCCGAGTTCGACACCGATGGCCGGGTCCAGAAGGCCGCCGATGTCTACAAGAAGGCCCACTCTCCGCTCACGCTGCGCAGCTACGCGGAGGTAAGGCGGCTGTTCGACGGCTTCGACCTACTCGACCCGGGCCTGACCACCGTGTCCCTGTGGCGCCCCGACCTGGCACCCGTCTCGCCGTGGTCCACCGCACCGGCCCCGACCACGCCGTCCGGTGCCGAACGGCAGTGGGTCTGCGCGGGAGTCGGACGAAAGACCGGCTGACAGCGGCCGTCGCCTTCTGGATCGCCTTCGAAGGACGCGGACGCCTGGCCGCGGCCAGGCGCTGACCACAACCGCAGATCAGCGGTCTACTGGACACGCCCGGCGTAGGTGCGGCCACACTGCAGGCGGGACGGAGACGTACGGATGGAGCTTGCCGGCGTGACGCTGGCCGGGCGTTACGAGCTGCGGGAGTTACTCGGTCGCGGCGGTATGGGGGAGGTGTGGCTGGGGCGTGACTCCTCGCTGCCGCGGCGGGATGTGGCGGTCAAGGTGTTGCCGTCCCTGGCCGGCGGACGCGGGGTGCGGCGCTTTCAGCGAGAGGCGGCTGTCCTTGCCGGGCTCCAGCACCCGGGCATCACCGTCGTGTACGACGCCGGGGAGCACCACGGCTTCCTGTTCATCGTCATGGAACTGCTGCACGGCCAGGACCTGGCGCGGCTGCTGGCCGACCACGGCGGTGCCCTGCCCGTCGCGCGGGCCGTGGACGTGGCTCGGCAGACCGCCGTCGCCCTGGACGCCGTACACGGCTGCGGCGTCGTCCACCGGGACCTCAAGCCGGGAAACCTGTTCGTACAGCCGGGCGACCGGGTGAAGATCTGCGACTTCGGCATCGCCCGCCCCGCCGACGCCTCGACCGTGCTGACCGTGTCCGGAGCCGTGCTGGGCACCCCGCGCTACATGTCGCCCGAGCAGTGGCGTGGGACGGAGGTCGGCACCCGCGCCGATCTGTATGCCCTGGGCTGTGTCCTGTACGAACTGCTCACCGGCCGACCGCCGTTCACCGAGGCGACGGTGTACGCCCTGATGCGGCAGCATCTGGAACAGCCCCCGCCGCCGCTTCGCGAGCTGCGACCCGGCCTGCCCGGGGACCTTGCGGATCTGGTCCTGGCGCTGCTTGCCAAGGACCCGGCCGGACGCCCGGATGCCCAGGCCCTGGCCCGCGAGCTGACGGGACTCGGCGTACGGGACGCGCCTCGGCCTCCGTCCACCCCGCCGTCCACCGCATCCGACGCGCCGGCCGGGCCGGACGCACCGACTGCGCCGGACGCGCCGCGCGACCTTCGTGCACAGGCGCTGCGCGGCGAGCACCACCTCACCCTGTCCGGTCACCGCGGCACGGTGGGGAACCTTGTGTTCAGCCCTGACGGCCGCACTCTCGCCAGCGGCAGCGCGGACAAGTCCGTGCGCCTGTGGGATCCGCGCAGCGGCGAACCGCGTACCGCGCTGCGCATGAAGGACTCCCGTTCGACCGGTGCCGCCTACGCCCCGGACGGCCGCATCCTCGCGACCCGGAACGGAAAGGACGTCGTTCTGCGGGACGCCGGCACCGGCGAGCAGCGCCTGGCCCTGAGGTACCCCGGATGGGCCGCGTCGGTAGCCTCCGTGGCGTTCAGCCCCGACGGCCGCACCCTCGCCACCGGCGGCAGCGACAGGGCCATCCGGCTCTGGGACGTACACACCGGCGATCCCGGCCTGGTGCTGAAGGGGCACGGCGGGTGGGTCAGTTCGCTGGCGTTCAGCCCGGACGGCCGCGACATCGTCGGAGGGGGCGACAGCGGTACGCCGCGGATGTGGGACGTCGGCACGGGGGAGCCGCGCTGGGAGCTTCCCCGCGGCGCCTACATCAGCCTCGTGTTCAGCCCGGACGGGGCCGTCCTGGCCACCGCCTTCGGAGGCACCCCCGTGCACCTCAAGAACGCCCGCACCGGCGAAGACCTGCGCGTGCTGGAGGGCCGGAACCAGGGAAGGACCGCCCTGGCATTCGCCCCGGACGGCCGCACCCTCGCCACCGGCGACCACGAAGGCGTCATCTGCCTCTGGGACACGGCCACCGGCGACCAGCGCCTCGCCATCGACGCGCACCAAGGGCCCATCCTCTGCCTGGCGTTCGCCCCCGACGGGCGCATCCTGGCCAGCGGCGGTCACGACCGGGTGATCCGGCTCTGGGACATCCGGACCCGGTAGTCAGAACAGTCCCGACTACGGCCGGACAGTCGGGCGGCGAGTGGGAAGGCGTGTTGGGTTCACACCCTCACGAGTTCGCATCCCGTCTCCTCCGCACTCCGTCTGACCAGGCAAAACGAGCGGCGCGGGCGGCTTTCATCCGGGAGCGGCGGTGGCGGAGACCCGTTGCATCGATACTGTCCGGGGACGGCGGAGGCCGGCGGTGAGGCGGGGGCCGCGAACGGTGTGGGGGTAAGTACATGGCGGCGGAGTCGGTGCAGGTCGTGTTCGTCGACGCGGAGACGGAGGCGGAGTTCGCGAGGACCGAGCTCGCTCCGGGGCAGCTTCCCGACTCGTTCGAGCACGAGACGCGCCTTGATCTCGGCGGGAAGGCGTGGGCCGTCGTTCGGGCCGATCCGCCGGACGCCGCGCAGTTCCTTCGGAGCGGCAGACTCGTGCTGACCCTGAGGCGGATCGAGCCGGTGGACCCGCAGGAGATGGCGTACTCCCTGCCGACGATCTTCGATCCGCTGCCGGCGACCGAGGACGCGGCCGGCCCGGGAGAGCACTTCGTGATCCACGAGGACGACTGGCGGCAGGCCGAGATGGTGTCCCGTCAGCTCGCGGGGCAGGTCGAGGCCGAGATGCGCGCGATCCGTGAGGTCTTCGAGCAGCATTCGCGGGTGATCGGCGAGGGTGCGTCGTCGGTACGCGTCTTCGACCGGATTCACCTGCGCCGGACCCCGGCCGCCCCCATCTCCACCGAGGTTTCGCGGCGGCGGCTGTGGGAGCTGCTGCCCGTCGTCGGCAGGCCGTACGCGGGCGTCCGGTTCCCCGACGGCCCGGGCCGTGTGGCCGGCTCGTTCGCGATCGACTCCGATCCGCTCGTCGTGTACGGCCAGGCGCAGGGCGACCTGGTCACGACGCTGTGCCTCGCGCCCTCGCCCGATGCCGCGGCGGAGTCGGCGGCCGGCCTCGAACAGGCGATGCGCGAGTTCGATCTGTTGCTGGCCGACTGGTGCAGCGGCCGGCTGCTGGACGCCTCGGCGATCGGCGCCTTCGTGAATCCGGCGTAGCTCCGGAGGAGTTGGGTTCGCCCGTCATGGGCCGGCTTGGGCGCACCGTGCGGCTCAGGCCGTTCAAGCCGCGGTGCCGATGTCGCCCTTGAAGACCTCGAGGGCGTGCCAGCGGACCGTCGTCAGCCGGCGCAGCAACTCGTCCACCGTCATGGCCGCCACTGTGCCACGGAGCGCTGACAAGAACAGCCCTCGTCCGTCTTCGTGCACGGCGGCCCCCTAAGCGAGCAGCACCGCGTTCCATACCGCCCAGATCGCGGCCAGGGGGAGGAAGACGGGAAGGAAGAGGCCGCCCACGATCCGGAAGGGCGGGCTGCCCGGATGGGGCCAGCGGTAGAACATCGCGGCCAGCCCGAAGAACAGCGCCACCAGGGCGGCGGTGGCCGCACTGATGGGATAGGCGCCCTCCCAGCCGCCCTCGGTGCTGAACATGTAGCAGCCGAAGACGATGAGGACGATCCCGGCCAGCAGGAACCAGCTTCCCGTGATCAGACGCCCGATACGCGCGATCCCCGCCGGCGGCGCGGCCGGCGGGGCGGGAGGCACGACCGGTGCGCCGCTTGCGCGCGGGGGCCCGGGGGCCGGCGCCGTGACCGTGGGGGTGCGGGCGCGGAGCACGGCCAGGGTGCTGTCCACGGTCGGGCGGTCTTCGGGCTTCTTGGCCAGGAGGGCGGTGATCAGCGAGGCGAGGACGGGGTCGGCGTGCTGCATCGGCGGCGGATCGTGGAGGGCCACGGCGGCGAGGGTGGCCGTGGGGGTCTCCCTGCGGAACGGGGAGACGCCCTCGATCGCCTCGTACAAGGTGACTCCGAGGGAGAACAGGTCGCCGGCAGCCTGGTCCTGAAGGCCGTTGAGGCGTTCGGGGGCCATGTACTCGGCGGAGCCGATGACTCCCCCCGTGGTGGTGAGGCGGGTGTCGGTCTCGTGGACGGCGATGCCGAAGTCGGTGAGGAGGATCTGGTCGTCGTCGGTGAGCATCACGTTCGCGGGCTTCAGGTCGCGATGGACGATCCCGGCCGCGTGGGCGGCCTTGAGGGCCTTGAGCAGGGCAGTGGCCGTCTCGGCCACCAGCGGCGCGGGCAACCGCCCGTCCGCGCGCAGCCGCTCCTCCAGCGAGCGCCCGTCGACCAGGCGCATCACGATCCAGGGTGCGCCGTCCTCGATGACCACATCGTGGACGGCGACGACGTGCGGATGGTCGCGCAGGCGGGCCGCGTTACGGGCCTCGCGGGCCGCACGTACCACCCGTTGGTGATGCTCCGCGTCCGAGCCCGCCTGGTGCGGCAGCCACACCTCCTTGACCGCGACATGAACGCCCAGCGCCTCGTCGTGGGCCTTCCACACCCGCCCGAACCCGCCCACGCCGAGCTGCCCGACAAGCCGGTAGCGCCCGCCGATGACCCGCTCCGGCCGCGTCTCCTCCACCAACGTCCCCCCGCTCTAAGTCCAGTCGGCCGCCCGTGGGAGGCCGCGGCAGAGCGTACTCAGTCACCCAGCGCGGCG
This sequence comes from Streptomyces sp. NPDC004134, assembly GCF_042874195.1. Taxonomy (NCBI): domain Bacteria; kingdom Bacillati; phylum Actinomycetota; class Actinomycetes; order Kitasatosporales; family Streptomycetaceae; genus Streptomyces; species Streptomyces sp. NPDC004134. The sequence goes on from NZ_JBIAMS010000014.1 coordinate 140,330, forward strand.
CTACGCGGCGGGGCGCCGCGTGGGTGCGCGCCCGGAACCCGGCACCGCCCGCGCCCCGCGGCCGCCTTCCACGGATGGCACCGCAGCGGGGCTGCCGCGGGTTGTTCTACGTGGGGTAGAGTGCGGTGCCACCGCGGTCGCGTCGGAGGGAGCGGGCACGTGCGGCGCTCTGGGGAGTTGGAACGCGCGGTCATGGACGTCCTCTGGGACGCCGGTCGCCCCCGCACCGCCAAGGAGGTGCTCGACGCGCTGCCGGACCGCGCGCTTGCGTACACGACGGTGATCACGGTGCTGGACCGGCTGGCGCACAAGGGGACCGCCCGGCGGGAGCGTATCGGCCGGTCCTGGCACTACACCCCGGCGGCCAGCAGGGAGTCGTACGTCACCAGCCTGATGATGGACGTCCTCGCCCAGGCCGGGGACCGCGACGCCGTTCTGGCGCACTTCGCCCGCTCCGTGTCCGGCCCGGAAGCCGACGTCCTGCGCGACGCGCTCGCCGACGCGGCGGACGAACCGTCCGACGGCGAGGGCAAGCGCCGCCGATGAGCCATCTGCTGCACTTCACCGTCATGCTGGCCTGCTGCCTGGCGGCCGTGCGGCCGCTGGCCCGGGCCCGCTGGGTGACGCGGATGCCGCGTACCGCGCTCGTGACGTGGCAGGCCCTCGGCCTCACGCTGGAACTGTCCCTGCTCGGGCTGGTCTTCGCCGCCGTGTTCGCGCCCGCCAACCAGGGTCTGGTGCCGGGCCTGCTGAGCCTCGCGAGCGCCGGCGGCGCCCCCGCCGGACCGCTCGCCCCGGCGGGCCTGGCGCTCGGCGCCGCCTATCTCGCCGCCCGGGGCTGGAGCCTGGCGTTGGTCTGCCGTGACCTCGCCCGGCACCGGCGCCGCCACCGCCACCTGCTGACGCTCGTGGCCCGCTCGCGGCCGGGGCTGCCCGGCGTCGAGGTGCTCGACCACCCCGTCCCGGCCGCGTACTGCCTGCCGGGCCGCCCCGGACTCGTCGTGCTCAGCACCGGCGCGCTGCGCCTCCTCGGCCCGCGGCACCTCGCCGCCGTCGTCGCCCACGAGCGCGCCCACCTGCGCCAGCGCCACGACCTCGTGCTGCTCCCGCTGCTGGCCTGGCGGCGGTTGCTGCCGCACAGTGCGCTGCTGCTCGAATCCGTGGCGGCGGTCCGGCTGTTGCTGGAGATGTGCGCGGACGACGCCTGCTGCCGCCGCCTGCCGCGCCGCGACCTGACCGACGCGCTGGCCCGGTTCACTGCCGCGGGCGGCACCGTCCCGCCGCCCGCCGGGGGCTTCGCCGCCGCGGACACCGCCGTCACCGCCCGGACCGCCCGGCTGCTGGCGCCGCGGCGGGCCACGGCGTCCGCCCGTATCGCGGTCCTGGTCGTCGCCGCGGTCGCGCTGTCCACTCCGGTGAGCCTGTTCGCCCTCCCGCTGTGAGGATTCAGCGCTCGGGTACGGGGGCGATGCCGCGGAGCACCGTGGTGACCAAGTCGCCCGTGAATCCCGGGCGGACGGTCATCGGCTCCTGCGGGCCGGGGGCGAAGACCCGGGGGAGGATCAGCTCGTGGCACGCGCCCATGATCATGGTGGCCGCCGCCTCCGTACTGGCATCCGCGGCGATACGTCCCAGCTCCTGCTCGGCGCGGAGGTAACCGGCCAGCACGGCGCGGAGCGCGCCGCCGCCGTCGTCGGGGTGGAAGCCGGGACCGTGGAAGAGCACGAGCACCTTCGGCTGGCCGAGGAGCCCGGCGAACGCGGGCAGCAGGCGGGCGAGTACGGCGAGCCCGCGATCGACGAAGACGCGCAGGTTCTCCTCGACCGTGCCCTCCCCCGCCGCCGGCGGCTCCCCGGCGGCGGCCATCACCTCGTGGACGTGGGCCTGGAGGGCCGTCGCGAGCAACTCCTCCTTGCCCGCGAAGTGGTTGTAGAGCACCCCGTCCGCCACCCCGGCCTCGCGCGCGATGTCGCGCACGGTCAGGCCGGCGGTGCCGCGCTCGGAGATGAGCCGGGCGGCGGTGGCGACCAGGTGCTCGCGCAGCGACCGGTCGCCACCGCCGTCGCGCAGGATCGCGGCTCGCCTAGGTGACATCACGCCTGAGCGTAGTCCAGCCGGCGAGGACGGCGATCAGCGCCGCGTACCCCGCCAGCAGCGCTCCGGCGCCCGCCTGCGGCAGCCCGCCGGCACCCATGCCGGCCAGCGCGCGACCGCCGGCCAGCGGCAGCCAGCGCGCCACGCCGTCACCGACGAGCTGGGCGACGACGCCCTCCACCACGGCCATCCAGGCCAGCGCCGCGGCTACCGCCCCGGCGAGGTTGCGTACCAGGGCGCCGACACCCACGCCGATCGCGGCGAACGCGGCGTTCCAGGCGACGCCGCCGGCCAGGGTGCGCCACAGCTCGCCGTCGGCGGCGTCGAAGGCACCGCCCCGGGCCCGTACGGCGACGGCCGTGGTGACGAACGCCGTGACCGCGGTGGCGAGGCCGAACAGCAGGCCCGCCGCGGTGTAGACGGCGAGTTTGGCCGCGACGACGCGGTCGCGGTGCGGCGTGGCGAGATAGGTGTCGGTGATGGTCTTGTGCCGGTGCTCGCCGGCCACCGCGAGGATGCCGAGGACCAGGGCGAACAGGGAGGCCAGCCCCGCATGAGCGGCCGACCGGCTCCAGGTCTCGGAGTGGCCCGCGTCGTCGCCGGAGACGATCGGCCCGAGGGCGCCGGCCAGCGTGAAGACCTGGGCGGCAAGGAGCAGCAGCCATGTGCCGCGTACGGTACGGAGCTTCAGCAGCTCCGCGCTGAACAGTGCGGTCACGGGAGTGGTCTCCTTCATCGGCCGGCCCGGACACCGGCCCGGCCCGAGGCGGGCCGGGACGCGGACTCGGGCTCGGACGCGGACTCGGACTCGGACGCGGACTCGGGCTCGGACTCGGACTCGGTGAGCGTCAGGAACGCCTCCTCCAGCGACCTCCCGCCCTCGCTGAGCCGGGACAGGACCACGCCCGCCCCGGCCGCGATCCGGCCGATCTCCTCAGGACTCGCACCGCGCACTTCGAGCGCCGACTCACCCGCGGCGACGGCCTCGTAGCCGCGCGCGCCCAGCGCCTCGCGCAGCCGCGCCGCATCCGGTGTGCGTACGGACACCGCAGGGCTGCCCAACTCCGCCAGCGCGCCGTCGAACCTCGTGCGCCCGCCGCTGATGATCACGACGTGGTCGACCGTCTGCGCGACCTCGCTCAGCACATGGCTGGACACCAGCACCGTGCGGCCGTCGGCGGCCAGCGCGCGCAGCAGTCCGCGCAGCCACGCCATCCCCGCCGGATCCAGGCCGTTGGCCGGCTCGTCGAGCACCAGCACCTCGGGGTCGCCGAGCATGGCGGCCGCCAGGCCCAGCCGCTGACGCATCCCCAGCGAGTAGCCGCCGACCCGGCGGCCGGCGGCGTCGCCCAACTCCACCAGTTCCAGCACCTCTTCCACGCGCCCCGCGTCCACGCCGGAGGTGCGGGCGAGGATCCGCAGGTGAGCCGACCCGCTGCGGCCGGGGTGGAAGCCGGTGGCCTCCAGCATCGCGCCGACCGACCGGCGCGGCCGCGCCAGCTCCCGGTACGGCCGCCCTCCCACGGACGCCCGGCCCGCGGTGGGGCGCACGAGCCCGAGCACCATCCGCAGCGTGGTCGTCTTGCCCGCGCCGTTGGGGCCGAGGAAGCCGGTGACCTTGCCCGAAGGAGCGGTGAAGGACACCTCGTCGACGGCACGCCGGTCGCCGTAGACCTTGGTGAGCCGGCGGACTTCGACCTCCGTCATGACACCTCCCATGATGAACACTCGTTCATGAACATGCGTTCATGATATCGGACGGCGGTGTCGCCCTGACCGCCGCGTGCGTTGCGTGCGGCGTTCCGAGGGGTGGCGGCGCGCCTACGCCCGGCTCGGCTCGCCGTTCCGGGCAGCGGCTTCCGGACTCGCCCCGGCCGCCGGGATGCCGGGGCGCGGGGCCGGGCGCGGCCAGGCGCGGTCGCCGAGGTACGTGAGCAGCGCGGGGGTGACGGCCAGCACGGCCGCCGCGGCGACCAGGACGCCGCCGGCGAGGCCCAGTCCGAACTGCTTCATGATGCGGTCGGGAGAGAGCGCGAAACTGGCGAAGACCGCGGCCATGATCAGTGCCGCGGCCAGCACGACGCGGCGCGAGTCCCGCAGCCCCTCGGCCACGGCGTCGCGGGCGTCCACCCCGCGCAGCCGGGCTTCGCGGATCCGGGCGAGGACGAACACCTGGTAGTCCATGCCGAGTCCGAACAGCAGCGCCATCAGCGTCATCGGCAGGTAGCTCTCCAGCGGGCCGGTGGCACCGGCACCGAGCAGGCCCGCCGCCCACCCCCACTGGAAGACCGCGACCAGCAGCCCGTAGGACGCCCCCAGGGACAGCAGGGTGAGGACCACCGCCTGCACCGACACGACGAGCGAGCGGAACATCACCGCGAGCACCAGCGCGGAGATGACGACGACGGCCAGGACGAAGACGACCAGCCGGTCGGCCATCCGGTCGGTGAGGTCCTGGAACGTGGCCGTCACCCCGCCCACGTGCAGGCGCATCGGGGTACCGGCCGCGGCCTCCGGCAACGCCGTCTCCCGCAGTTCGCGTACGAGGCGGGGCGTGGCCTCGTCCTGCGCGTCGGAGCCCGGGACGACGGTGACGACCTGGACCCGGCCGTCCGGGCTGGTGGCCGGCGGGCCGACGTGGGCGACGCCGGGGGCGCGCCGCAGCCGCTCGACCAGCCCGGCGGTGTCGCCGGGCGAGGCGCCGCGCAGGTCGGCCACGACCATCAGCGGCGCGGTGGCGCCAGGGCCGAACGCCTCCTGCTTCAGATCGTGGGCCCGGCGGGTGGTGTCCGAGGCGGGGGCGTTGCCGGCGTCCGCGGAGCCCAGCCGCATCGCGGCCAGCGGCGCGCAGAGGGCGAGCAGCAGTACGGCGGCGCCGACGACCACCGCGAGGGGACGGCGGCGCAGGAGCTTCTCGTACGCACCGGGGGCCCGTTCGTACGCGCCGGGGCCCCGCGCCCCGGCACCCCTGCGCTCCAGCCGCCCGGGCGGCGTCAGCCACCGGTCGGCGATGCCCAGGAGAGCCGGCACCAGGGTGAGCGCCAGGCCGAGCGTCGCGGCGACGCCGAGCATGCACGACACGGCCAGCCCGTAGACGAAGGGCACCCCCATGAAGAACATCCCGCCCAGCGACACGATCACCGTGGTGCCGGCGAAGAGCACCGCCGCCCCCGACGTGCCGGCGGCCAGCGCGACCGCCCGGTCCGCGTCGTGTCCTTCACGGCGGGCGCTGCGGTAGCGGACGGCGATGAACAGCGCGTAGTCCACGGCGACGCCGAGGACGATCATCACGGCCACCGACATGCTGAAGTCCGGCACGTTCATGGCCTTGCTCAGCAGCATGACCAGCCCCATGGCGGTCAACAGCCCGGTCAGGGCGGCCAGGACGGGCAGTCCCGCCATCGCCAGCGACCCGAACGCGGCGAGCAGGATGACCAGCGCGGCCGCGAGACCGACGCTCTCGCTGAGCCCGGTGCTCGGCTTCGGGGCGAACATGGTGCCGGACAACTCGACTTGCAGACCCTCGCCGGACATGCCGGTCAGCCGCCGCTCGATCTCCGCGGCGGCCTCGTCCGGCACCTCGGTGCGGCCGACGGTGAAGACGATCCGCGCCGTCGCGGTGGTGCCGTCGGCGCTGACGAGCCCGCCCCGGGCGGCGTCGTCGAAGGAGACGACCTCGGCCACCACGGGGTCGGCGGTGCGCGCCGCCGCGAGCACGTCCCGCGCCCGCTCGCGTACGCCGGGAGCGCCAAGGCCGGCGCCGGCGTGCAGCACGATGTCGCCGGTGCCCGCGGCCTGTTCGGGAAAGTGCCGCTCCAGCACCTCGTACGCGCGCTGGGAGTCGGTGCCGGGCAGGTCGTACTCGGAGTCGAAGTCCGTGCCGGCCATGCCGCCGGCCGACGCGAGGGTCAGCGCGGCCAGCAGCCAGCCGAGGAGGGTGGTCCAGCGCCGGCGGTGACAGGCGCGGGCGATGCGGACGAGCATGAGGCGGCCTTCCGTACCCGACTTTGCTCTACGTCTTGTAGAGCAACTGTGGGCGGCACCGTAGCAGGAGTCCCGGCACTTGCTCTACGCGCGGTAGAACAACCGGCGGCCGACGCCGGACCCGGCCGGAGAGGCGGAGGGGGACCTGTCCTGTCCGGCGGCGAGACGAGGCCCCGCAGCGGCGTGCCGCTGCGGGGCCTCGTCGTTGCCGGTCGCCCGGTACGGGCCCGGTCTCGTCGGGGGATCGGGGGGCGGTACTCCCGACGGCGGCCGGGGGCTTCTACGGGGCCGTCCGGGGCGTCAGTCGACGAGGGCGGCGTAGCGCTCCAGGTACAGGTGCCAGCCCTGGTCGGCGCCTACGCCGTCCGCGACGGCCGGCCAGCCGGGGCCGTGGCGGTCGATGCCGCGGTGCTCCAGTTCGACGCGGGTGCGCTCCGCGGTCTCCGCGATGAAGCGGACCTCCACCTCGCTGGTCTTCTCCGGGTCGGTCTCCAGCGTCCAGGTCGGGTCGATGTCCCAGGTGAACACCACCCGCACCGGCGGCTCGTACGCCAGCACGCGGGCCCAGCGGCACTCGCTGCCGTCCTCGGCGCGGTCGTAGATGTGGCCGCCCACCCGCCGTTCGAAGACGGTCTCGGCGATGGGCGCGCCGAGGAGGTTGTGCTCCCGCGGCTTGAAGTCGCCGAAGCGCTCGGTGAAGACGGCGAACGCCTTCTCAAGGGGTGCCGCCACGACTGTCTGCCGCCGCACCAGAGGGGTTGCTGCCTCGGTCATGCTTTCTCCTCGCCGTGTGCTTCCCTGCCGTCGTCGTGGCTTTCCGCGGCCGCCTGATATCCGGCCAGGGCCCGGCTCCAGAACGTGTCGAGCTGGTCCCGGAGCGCGGCCACTCCCGCCGGGTTGAGCCGGTAGATCCGCCGCGTGCCCGCGGTGCGCTCGGTGACCAGTCCCGCGTTCTTGAGCACCTTCAAGTGCTGGGAGACGGCCGGCCTGCTGATCGGCAGCTCGTCCGCGAGCTCCCCGACCGCGCGCTCCCGCTCGGCCAGGCAGGTCATGATCGCCCGCCTGGTGGGGTCGCCCACCGCGCTCCACCCGTCGTCCGTTTCGTAAGTCGCCACGAACGGTAAGCCTAGACTTACTCATCCCGTCGCGCAACGGCGGCATGCCGGGTTGCGGTCGGTCGGGCCGCGGTCCGCGGTCCGCGGGATTCCCGGGGGAGGGTGAGGGTGAGGAGGGCGGCCGTGGCGGAGCAGGCGGCCAGGAGGAGGAAGACCCGGGGGTAGCCGCCCAGGGGGCTGGTCAGGGCGGTGACGGCGACCGGGGCCAGCGCGGAGGCGGTGATCGCCGGGGCCGTGAGGAGGGCGGTGAGGCGGGCGTAGTGGGTGGTGCCCCAGCGGTCCGTGACGGCGGTGGCCTGGAGGAGGGTGACGTTGCCGCGGACCATGCCGGCCGCGACGGAGAGCGCCACGAGCAGCGCGTACGGGCCGGGGACGAGCGCCAGCGCGGCCGTGGTGGCGCCGCCCGCGATCATCAGGAGGAACGTGCGGACGGTGGTGCCGGTGCGGCGGGCGAGCGTGGCGTAGAGGGTACGGCCGAGGGTCTGGCCGGCGCCGCCGAGGCCGAGGGCCCAGGCCGCGGCCGCGGGGCCGGCGCCGCGTTCGGTGAGGAGCGGCACCAGGGCGATGACGACGGCGTACATCGCGAAGCTGTTCAGCATCAGCGCGGCGGCCAGGGTGACGAAGGGGCGGGTACGGGCCACGGACCGCCCGCCGCCGGCGGGCCGCGGGGGCGGCGGGGGTGCCGGCGGCCAGGGGGCGCGCAGGGCGAGGGCGTGGACGGGAAGGGTGACCAGGGCGAGCACCGCGGCCAGCACGGCGTACGTGACGCGCCAGGAGAAGTGCGACGCCAGCGCGGCCGTCAGCGGGGCGAAGACGGTGGACGCCAGGCCGCCGGCCAGCGTGACGATCGTCAGCGCGCGCACCCGGTCCTCGCCCCACCAGCGGGTGACGGCCGCGAAGGCGGGCTGGTAGAACGTCGCGGCCATGGCGATCCCGGCGAGCAGCCAAGCGGCCGTGAAGGCCGCCATGTTGGGAGCCGCCGCGAGGGCGGCGACGGCGGTGACGCCCAGCGCGGACCCGGCGGTCATGACGGCGCGCGGGCCGCGGCGGTCGAGGACGCGGCCGAGAGGGATCCCGGCGAGGGCGGAGACCAGCAGGGCGGCGGAGAAGGCCGCGGTGGTGGCGGTCGGCGACCAGCCGGTGCCGGCGGTGATGGCCGGGTTGAGGACGGGGAACGCGTAGTAGACGATGCCCCAGCTCGTGATCTGGGTGGCGCACAGGGCGGGGAGCACGGCGCGCGGCCGGGACCGGTTCGCGGGGCCGGCCGTTGGCGGAGGCCGGCGGCCGCGCTCCCGCGGCCGCCCCTGCGCACCCGAGTCGTCCTGTACGTGCTGCTCGCTCACGGCACTCCTCGCAGTGGCCCGGCGCACGGTGCTGACGTGGCCGATCCTGCCCGCGCCACGCCCGCGGGGACATCGCCGGAAGCTGTGGAATCCGTACGATCCGGAGGGGTGAACCTGCGAAACTTGCGGATCGCACGGAACCGAACCGCGCCACAGAGGAGATACGGGCATGCCCGGTCGCCCCGCCACCGGAAAGGTCTACGCGCACGCCAAGCTGCGCCGCCTGCGCCGCGAGCGCGGCATGAACCAGGTCGACATGGCCCGCGCGCTCGGCATCTCCACCAGCTACGCCAACCAGATCGAGCAGGGCACGCGCCCGCTGACCGTGCCCGTGCTGCTGCGGATCGCCGAGGTCTTCGGCGTCGACGCGGAGTTCTTCTCCCACGCCGACGAGGACCGCCTCGCCGCCGACCTGCGCACCGCCCTGGCCGACGAGGCGTGCGGGGTGCCGCTGCCCGCGGCCGAGGAGATCACCGAGGCCGCCCGCGACCACCCCGAGGTGGCCCGCGCCCTGGTCGCCCTGCACCGCCGCTACCGCGACACCGCGGAGCAGGCCGCCGCGCTCGCCGCGCCGGGCCAGGACGGCGGCACCGCCTTCCCGCCCGGCGAACCGCACGACGAGGTCCGGGACTTCTTCTACGCCCACCACAACCACTTCGGGACCCTGGACACCGAGGCGGAACACACCGCCGCAGCTCTGCGATCAGGCCCGGGAAGGACCGCGGCGCAACTCGCCGCCCGCCTCGCCGGGCGCCACGGCGTCAGGGTCGTCCAGGCCGCCCCCGGCCGGGCCGCCGACGCCCGCCGCTTCGACGCCGCCAACGGGCTGCTCTTCCTCTCCCCCTGGCTCAGCGACGGCCAGCGCGCCTTCCAACTCGCCACCCAGCTCGCCCTGCTGGAGCACAGCCCACTGCTCGACGCGCTCACCGGCAGCGCAGCGGAGCTGACCTCCCCCGAGTCGCGGGCACTGGCCCGCATCGGCCTCGCCAACTACTTCGCCGGCGCCCTGCTCATGCCGTACGCCGCCTTCCACACCGCCGCCGAGGAGGCCCGCTACGACATCGAACTGCTCTCCGCCCGCTTCGGCGTCGGCTTCGAGACCGTCTGCCACCGGCTGAGCACCCTCCAGCGCACCGGCCACCGCGGAGTGCCGTTCTCCTTCCTGCGCGCCGACCGCGCCGGCAACATCTCCAAACGGCAGTCCGCGACCGACTTCCACTTCTCCCGCCTCGGCGGCACCTGCCCGCTGTGGACGGTGTACGAGGCGTTCGCCGCGCCCGGACGCATCCTGACCCAGGTGGCCGAGATGCCCGACGGCAACCGCTCCCTCTGGATCGCCCGCACGGTCACCCGCGGCGGCCACGGACACCACGCACCCCGCGCGGAGTTCGCCGTCGCCCTCGGCTGCGAACTCCGCCACGCCCACCGCCTCGTCTACGCCGGGGGCATCGCGCTCGACGACCCCCACGCCGCCACCCCGATCGGCCTCGGCTGCCGCATCTGCGAACGCCGCGACTGCGCCCAGCGCGCCCGGCCGCCGGCGGGGAGCCGGCTGGCGATCGACCCCGACCGGCGTACGTACGTCCCGTACCCGGTGGAGCGCAGGACCCCGTGATACGACCGCCCGACCGCGCCAGAGGGAGCACCCGTGAGCCGACCGTCAGACCTCCAGCACCCCCGCTTCGCCCGCCAGTACCTGAAGATGGCCCCCGTCGCCGACCGCCGCGGCGGGGCCGAGCACCGGCGCCGGCTGCTGGAGGGGCTGACCGGCCGGGTGATGGAGGTCGGCGCCGGGCAGGGGCGCAACCTGCCGCACTATCCCGGCACCGTCACCGAGGTCGTCGCCGTCGAGCCGGACGACACCCTGCGCGCCGCCGCCGAACGGGCCGCCGCCGACGCCCCCGTGCCGGTGCGGGTGGCCGCCGGGCACGCCGGGGAACTCCCGGCCGCGGACGGGGAGTGCGATGCCGTGGTCTTCTCGCTGGTGCTGTGCTCGGTGCCCGACGTGCCCGCCGCGCTCGCCGAGGCCGCCCGCGTGCTGCGGCCGGGCGGCGAACTGCGGTTCTACGAGCATGTGCGCTCCCGGCGCCGCCTGTTCGCCGCGCTGGAGGACCTCGGCACCCCGCTCTGGCGCCGGGCCGCCGGCGGCTGCCACCCCAACCGCGACACCGAAGCCGCCGTCCGCGCCGCCGGGTTCGGCCTCGGCGACGTCGACCGCTTCGGCTTCGCCTTCTCGGCCCTGGCCCCCCGCGTCGCCCACGTCATCGGTACGGCCACCCGCCCCTGAACCGCCGCCTCCGGTCCCCCGGCCCCGGCGCGCGGCCGAACCGCCGTGCCGCCGTGCCGCCGTGCCGGCGAGCCGCCGAGCCGCCGAGCCGTCTGCGGGAGTAGAGGAGTGCACGGCCGCGGTACGCGCCGTCCGCGCCACCCGCACTCCGTCCCCGGCCGCCCCATTCGCGTCGGCCGCTGGTCGGACTGATCGTAAAACTACACCCACTTGAGTGGCCGGAAGAGCGTCGTCGTTTTCGCCTGGACGCGCTGGAGAAATCACCTGGCGTGGCGGCGATATCTGCTCATCTCCGCTGCTACCGGGCCGAGTTCGGCTTTTCCTTGAGTTCGCAAAGGCAGGACAAAGTCGTGGCAAAGAATAAGGCATTGGCCGCCAGGGTCACCCTGGCAGACGTGGCGCCGAACCGCCGGCAGGGAGGTGCCATACGGGCGCTGCTCACCCCCGCCTCCGTCGGCGCGACCTCGGGATTCCTGGGGCATCTCGAATTGGCCCCCGGCGAATTCGTCGCGGAGCACTACCACCCGTTCTCCGACAAGTTCCTGTACGTGACCGAGGGTTCCGCCGTCGTCCGGATCAACGGCGAAGAAGTCCCGCTGGAATCGGACCAGGCACTGCTCATCACCCGCGGGCAGCGCAACCGCATCGAGAACCGCGGGTCCCGCGCGCTGAAGGCCGTATTCCAGATCGCCCCGCTCGCGCCCCGGCCGGAACTCGGCCATGTGGACACCGAACCCGTGCCCCATCCCGGGTGCGTGCCGCCGCGCGTGGGCGGCTGACATGGACGAGCACGCGGAGAAACGCGCGGTGATCACCGGGATCGGCGTACGGGCCCCGGGCGGGGTGGGGACGGAGGCGTTCTGGGATCTGCTGGTCTCCGGGCGCACCGCGACGCGCACGATGACCCTGATCGACCCCGCCCCGTTCCGCTCCCGGGTCGCCGCGGAGATCGACTTCGACCCGGCGGCGGAAGGGCTTTCGCCCGCGGAGGCGGAGACGTACGACAGGGCGACGCAGCTCGCGCTCGCCGCCACCAGGGAGGCGGTGCGCGGCAGCGGGCTGGACACCGCCGCGACGGCCCCGGGGCGGATCGGCGTCAGCATCGGCACCGCCGTCGGCTGCACCACCAGCCTCGACCTGGACTACCAGCGGGTCAGCGACAACGGCGCCCACTGGCTGGTCGACCACACGCGGTCGGCGGAGCAGGTCTTCGACTACTTCATCCCGTCCTCCATCGGCCGCGACGTCGCCTGGGAGACGGGGGCGGAGGGCCCGGTCACCGTGATCTCCACGGGCTGCACCTCGGGCCTGGACGCCGTGGGGTACGGGGCCGACCTCATCCGCGGCGGGCGGGCGGACGTGGTCGTCTGCGGCGCGACCGACGCCCCCATCTCCCCCATCACCGTGGCCTGCTTCGACGCGATCAAGGCGACCTCGGCGAACAACGACGACCCGGCGCACGCCTCCCGCCCCTTCGACCGGCAGCGCGACGGCTTCGTCCTGGGCGAGGGGGCGGCGGTGTTCGTCATGGAGGAGCTGACGGCCGCGCACCGCCGCGGGGCCCGCGTGTACGCCGAGGTCCGCGGCTTCGCGACGCGTTCGAACGCGTACCACATGACGGGGCTGACCCGGGACGGCCGGGAGATGGCCGAGGCGATCCGGGCCGCCATGCGGCAGGCGCGCTGTACCGGCGACGACCTCGGCTACATCAACGCCCACGGCTCCGGCACCCGGCAGAACGACCGGCACGAGACCGCCGCGTTCAAGCGGAGCCTGGGCATGCGCGCGTACGAGGTGCCGGTCAGCTCCATCAAGTCGATGATCGGGCACTCGCTCGGCGCGATCGGCTCGCTGGAGCTGGCGGCCTGCGCGCTGGCCATCGAGCACGGCGTGATCCCGCCCACCGCGAACTACGCGAATCCCGACCCCGAGTGCGACCTGGACTACGTGCCCAACGTGGCGCGGGAGCAGCGGGTGGACACCGTGCTCAGCGTCGGCAGCGGCTTCGGCGGCTTCCAGAGCGCGGCGGTGCTCGCCCGGCCGCCGGCGAAGGCGGCGGCGCCGTGACGGTGGCGGCCGGCGCGGCGGCGGCCGCGGCCGGGGGGACCACCGCCGGGGGCGGCGCCGTCGTGACCGGGGTCGGCGTCGTCGCGCCCAACGGCATCGGCACCGCCGAGTACTGGGCGGCGACCCTCGCCGGCGTGAGCGGCATCGGCGTCATCCAGCGCTTCGACGCGCGCGCCTACCCCGTGCGCGTCGGCGGCGAGGTGCTCGACTTCGACGCCGACGCCCTGCTCTCCCAGCGCATGCTGCCGCAGACCGACCGCATGACGCGCTACGCACTGGCCGCCGCCGACTGGGCGCTGGCGGACGCCGGTCTGGTGCCGGGGGACTCGGCCGCGTCAGGACCGGGCGCCGGCGGCCTCGGGGAGTACGACCTGGGCGTGCTGACGGCCGGCGCGTGCGGCGGCTTCGAGTTCGGCCAGCGGGAGTTGCAGAAGCTCTGGGGGACAGGACCCGAACGGGTCAGCACCTACCAGTCGTTCGCCTGGTTCTACGCGGTCAACACCGGCCAGATCTCCATCCGCCACGGCCTGCGGGGCCACAGCTCGGTCTTCGTCTCGGAGCAGGCCGGCGCCCTCGACGCCGCGGCCCACACCGCGCGGCTGCTGCGTACGGGCACCCTCGGCGCCGCCCTGACCGGCGGCTTCGACGCCCCGCTCTGCCCGTGGGGCCTGGCCGTCCAGCTCCCCACCGGACTGCTCAGCACCTCCGCGGAACCGGAGCGCGCCTACCTGCCCTTCGACGCCGACGCGGCGGGCTACGCGGCCGGCGAGGGCGGGGCGCTCCTGGTGGTCGAGCGGGAGGACACCGCACTGTGCCGGAACGCCGCCGGGATCTACGGGCGCATCGCGGGGCACGCCGCGACCTTCGACCCCCGGCCCGGCTCCGGCCGGCCCCCCGCGCTGGCGGCGGCGATCACGGGGGCGCTGCGCGAGGCGCGGCTGGACCCGGCGGACGTCGACGTGGTCTTCGCCGACGCCCTCGGCGTACCGGCCGCCGACCGGGCGGAAGCCGAAGCGCTGGTACGGGTCTTCGGCCCGGGGGCCGTCCCCGTCACCGCACCCAAGACGCTGACCGGCCGGCTCTACGCGGGCGGCGCCGCCCTGGACGTGGCGACGGCCCTGCTGTCCATACGCGACTCGGTCATCCCGCCGACCGCCGGCACCCGTTCCCCCGCCCCCGGCCTCGGCATCGACCTGGTGCGGGGCGGGCCCCGCGAGACGCCGGTGCGCCACGCGCTGGTGGTCGCGCGCGGCGCGGGCGGCTTCAACTCGGCGCTGGTCCTCAGCCGTTACGGCTGACCGCGGCCCCCGCCGTACCGGACACACCACACCCCAAGGAGGTCCCCCGTGTCCGACTTCACCCTCTCGCACCTCGTCGCGCTGATCAGAGACTGCGCCGGAGAATCCGACGTGGCCGATCTGAACGGCGACATCGCCGACATGGCCTTCGACGAACTCGGCTACGACTCGCTCGCCCTGCTGGAACTCTCCGCCCGCATCAAGCAGACCCTCGGCGTCGAGGTCGCGGAAAGCGACATGCGCACCCCCGGGGGCACGCTCCGGCTCATCAACGAAGCAGTCTCCGGAAGGGAAGCCTGACATGGGAGCGCGCACCGAGCACGCCATCGTGATCGACGCCCCGGTCGACCTCGTGTGGACCATGACCAACGACGTCGAGTCCTGGCCCGATCTCTTCGCCGGCTACGCCGAGACGGAAATCCTCCGGACCACGGACGAGGGCATCGACTTCCGGATCAAGACGTGCCCGGACGCGAACGGGCGGGTGTGGGAATGGGTGTCCCACCGCGCCCCGGACCGGGACTCCCTCACGGTCGAGGCGTACCGGATCGAAACGGGCCCCTTCGTGTACATGAAGCTGCACTGGACCTACAGCGTGACCGGCGCGGGCACCGAAATGCGCTGGGTGCAGGAATTCGACATGAAGGAAGGCGCCCCGTACGACAACGCCCAGATGACCGAGCACCTCAACGAGATGTCGCAGATCAACATGGGCCGGATCAAGGAGATCGTCGAAACGGCGCACCGCACCCGGGAGGAGGGCGCCCCCGCCGGCTGACCGGCGGGACCCGCGCCGGAGGGGGCCGGGTCAGCGGGTCACCGCGGTCTCCCGGCGCAGGCGCGACAGCTTCCCGGGGTTGCGCACGGAGTACAGCCCCGTGACCCGGCCCCCGTCGATGCGCAGCGCCGCGACGCCGTCCATCTCGCCGTCGAGGCGGATGATCACCGCCGGGCCTCCGTTGACGTGCACCGGCTGCGCCGTGAGGCGGGCGCCCACCATCCGCAGCCCCGCGGCCAGGACCAGCATCACCTTGCCGGCGCCCACGACGCGGTGCGGGATCGCCCGCGTACCGCCGCCGCCGTCGTTCAGCAGGACGACATCCGGCACGAGGATGTCGAGCGGCTTCCGCAGGTCGCCCGTTTCGATCGCGTGCCGGAAGGCCGCGACCGCGGCCCGGGTCTGGGCCGGGGAGACCGGGTCGCGGGGGCGGCGGGCGGCGACGTGCGCGCGGGCGCGGTGGGCGATCTGCCGCACCGCGGCGGGGTCCTCGCCGACGGCCCGGGCGATCTCGTCGTAGGCCAGGGCGAAGACCTCGCGCAGGACGAACACGGCCCGTTCCGTCGGCGTGAGGGTGTCCAGCACGAGCAGCATCGCCAGCGAGACGCTCGCGGCCAGTTCGGCGTCCTCGGCGGCGCCGTACGGGGTGAGCGCCGGCTCGGGGAGCCGGGGCCCGTGGTGCGGCTCCCGGCGGCGGGCGAGGGTACAGAGCCGGGCGAGCGCCTGCCGGGTGGTGATGCGGACCAGGCAGGCGCGCCGGTTCCGTACCGTGCCGGGGTCGAAGGACCGCCAGCGCAGCCACGCCTCCTGGAGGACGTCCTCGGCGTCGGCGGCCGAGCCGAGCAGTTCGTAGGCGACGGTGAACAGCAGGTTGCGGTGGGCGACGAACACCTCGGTGGCGGGGTCCGGGCGGCCGTCCCCGGTCACGCCGGGCGCCTGCGGATCGGGTACGGGCCGGGCATGGAGGCTCCTGTCTCTCGGCTCGCGACGTGCACCACACACGACGCCCGGCCGCGGCGTTTTGTGACACGGCGGCCGGCGGCGGGGGCGGGTCGGGTGCCGGTGCGGCCTCCGCCGCCCGCGCCCGGAGGGCCGGGGCGGCGGGTCAGGAGGAGGCCGAGCCGCCGGTGGCCAGGCGCATCAGGTCGGTGGAGAAGTCGACGTCCGCCACGCTCTGTTCGGAGCGGGTGGCCTGGCCGGCGAACCGGTGCTGGTAGCCGGTCCAGTTGTCGTCGGCGATCCGGCGGGGCGCGTCCGTACGCAGCAGGACGGCCAGTTCGCCCGCCGCCCGGCCGATCCGCTTGCCCAGCTCCGGGGAGCCCCAGTCCTCGGGGGCCGCGTAGAGCGACGTGGGGACCGGCAGGGCGCGGAGGAAGGCGAAGAGGGGGCGGAGCTGGTCGTCGGTGACCATCGCGTGCCGCGCGGTGCCGCCGGTGGCCGCGAGGATCACCGGCACGGCGATGAGCAGGTCGTTGTCGATCAGGTCGGCGAACGACTTGAACAGGCCGCTGATCCCCGCCTTGTAGACCGGCGTGGCCGCGATCACCGCGTCCGCCCCGGCCAGTCGCGAGATCGCCTCGCTCACCGCCTCGGTGGGGAAGCCGGAGACGAGGGAGCGCGCGATCCCGGTGGCCAGCGGCCCGAGGTCGAGCATGGTCACGGTGGCCGGGATGCCGGCCGCGCCCAGGGTGTCGATGCTCTGCTGCGCGATCCGGCCGGCCAGCCGGCGGGTCGAGGACTCCTCGCTGACACCCGCGTTGATGACGACGATCTTCCGCTCCGTGCTCATGCGGGCCTCCTTCGCTGTCGCTGTGACCGGGCGGGGTGGGGGGCGGGCCGGGGGCCGGCGGCGATCAGGGCGTCCGTCAGCTCCCGCAGGGTTTCCATGGCCTGCGGGTCCAGGGCCCGCGTCATCACCTCGCGGACCTGCCGCGCGTGGGCGCGGCCCAGGCTGCGGTACGTCTCGCGGCCCTGGGCCGTGAGTGCGACGCGGCAGGCGCGGGCGTCGTCGGGGTCGTCGCGGCGTTCGACGTACCCCCGGGTCTCCAGCCGGGCGACCAGGCGCGAGACGCCGGCCTGGGTCAGCAGCGCGTCCTCCATGAGCTCGGTGATCCGGCGCCCGTCGGCCGAGTCGGACAGGGCGTGCAGGACGGCGTACTCGCGCGGGAGCACGTCGCCCCAGTCGCCGGTGTACTCGAACTCGCGGGCGATCGTGGCCTGGGCCCGCAGCAACGACTCCCAGGCCGCGAGCGCGATCTGCGTGGTGTTCGCCATCACGGCACCACGGGGAACTCGGCCCGCACCTTCGGGTCGCTGTCCTGGTACGGCATGGTGCCGGACAGGTTGTCGCCGCGGTTGGGGTTCGGCCGCGGCTGCCGCGGTTCCGCGTCCCCGTACTTGGCGGTGACGAGCGACGCGTGCGTCGGCGCGTCCGGCACGCCCTCCGCCCGGCGCGACTCCAGCTCCTTGCGCAGGACCGGCACGACCTCGGTGCCCAGCAGTTCCACCTGCTCCAGCGCCGTCTCGACCGGCAGCGCGAGGCCGTCGAGGGCGAACAACTGGCGCTGGTAGTCGCCGAAGCCCTCCTGGAAGGTGAGGACCTTGTCGATGACCTCCTGCGGGCTGCCCACGGTCAGCGGGGTGGCCGCCATGTGGTCTTCGAGCCGGGACCCGCGGAACATCGGGTAGTTCTCGAAGTAAGGGCGGAAGCGCTCCACCGCGTCCTGGGAACGCCCGGCGATGAAGGACATCCCGCCCAGGCCGACGATGGCCTGCTCGGGCGTGCCGTGCTCGTAGTGCGCGTAGCGCTGCCGGTAGAGGTCGACCAGCCGCTTGAAGTGGAAGTTCGGCGCCAGGATGTGGTTGGCGAAGAATCCGTTCCCGTAGTACGCGGCCTGCTCGGCGATCTCCGGCGAGCGGATGGAGCCGTGCCAGACGAACGGCGGTACGTCGTCCAGCGGCCGCGGCGTGGCGGTGAAGCCCTGCAGCGGGGTGCGGTACCGGCCCTCCCAGTCGACGACGTCCTCGCGCCACAGCCGGTGCAGCAGGTTGTAGTTCTCCAGCGCGAGACCGACGCCCTCGCGGATGTCCTTCCCGAACCACGGATAGACCGGCACGGTGTTGCCGCGCCCCACCATCAGGTCCAGCCGCCCCTTGGCGACGTGCTGGAGCATGGCGTAGTCCTCGGCGATCTTCACCGGGTCGTTCGTGGTCATCAGCGTGACCGAGGTGCTGAGCACGATGCGCCGCGTCTGCGCGGCGATGTAGCCCAGGAGGGTGGGCGGGGACGACGGGATGAAGGGGGGGTTGTGGTGCTCGCCCAGCGCGAACACGTCGAGCCCCACCTCGTCGGCCCGCTTCGCGACCCGGACGATGTTGTCGATCCGCTCGGCCTCGCTGTAGGTGCGGCCGGTCAGCGGGTCGGGGGCGATGTCGCCGACGCTGAAGATCCCGAACTGCATGATCCTCTCCCTTTCACTCCGCGCGTCCGCCTGGGCGCGTACCCCCTCAACAACATGACTGGTCATGTATTCCCGCGGCCCTCGGGCGCGCCGGGAGCCGGCCGGGGCCGGCCCCGGCCTTGGCGGGGGAGAGACCGTTCCGGCGGGCGGGCAGGGGGGCCGCTTCGGGGGGCGGATGCGGACGGATCGCGTACGGACGGGACGCGGGGCGCCTCGGCAGCCCATACTGGGCTTCCGATGAGAAAAGGATCCGCGCCTCGGCGCCACCTGCCCACCAGTCCCTTCGACGCGCCCGTCGCCCCCGCGGTGAAGGACTTCGCTCCGGGCGACAAGGTCACACACGACCGGTACGGCCTGGGCACGATCGTCGCTGCCGAGAACGGCGTCGCGATGCTCGTCGACTTCGGCTCGTGCCAAGTCCGGGTCACCGCTCCGTACGATCACATGGAAAAGCTCTGACGGGGCCCGGTTGAGCGGACCGGGGACAGTACCGGGACCGCGTACCGCACAACAAAGGGGGCCGTGCCTGTGGCACGGCCCCCTTTGCTACGGCTTCCGCCGCGTCGTCCTGGATCAGACGATGCGGATGTTCTCCGCCTGCAGGCCCTTCTGGCCCTGCACGACGTCGAACTCCACCTGCTGGCCCTCGACGAGCTCGCGGAAGCCCTGCGCGTCGATGTTGGAGTGGTGGGCGAAGACGTCGGCGCCGCCGCCGTCCTGGGCGATGAAGCCGAAGCCCTTTTCGCTGTTGAACCACTTCACGGTTCCGTTTGCCATGGCTGGCGTCTCCTTCTTGGGGGGCATACCGGGGTCATACGTGTGCATGATCCCGCGTCGCCGTGATGAATTCCCGATCCGGAGCAAGCGCCGAAAAACAAAAATACGCCCGAGGTCAGAGCCGACGGGCGCACACAAAGTAAATGGGAACCACAACTGCAACCTCTTCAGCCTAACACAGACCATCCCGGCGGCCGGGGCGTGAGCGGCAGGGGCGGAGACCGGAACCGTCACTCCGGGTCCGCCCCTGCCTGTCAATGGGCCCCGCCTTCCGGGGCGGGGAGGACGAGGCGGAAGGTGCAGCCTTCGCCCGGGGCGGTGTCGAGTTCGATGCGGCCGCGGTGCCCTTCCGCGATGGCTGCCGCGATGGCCAGGCCCAGGCCGGCGCCGCCGGACTCGCGCTCGCGGGCGGGGTCGGCGCGGTAGAAGCGCTCGAAGACCCGCGCGGCGTCAGCGCGGCTGAGGCCGGGCCCGGTGTCGGCGACCTCCAGGACGCTGATGCGGGTTCCCTCCGGCAGGGGCGGAGCGGTGCTGGTACGTCCCGGACGGTCGGCGCCGCCGGTGCCGGGGGCGGCTCTCGTGGTGCCGACGTGCACCCGGACGCCGGTGCCGGGCGGCGTGTGCGTCAGGGCGTTGGCCAGGAGGTTCGCCGCGACCTGGCGGAGTCTGGTCGCGTCGCCCGTGGCGGCGACGACGTCGAGTTCCCCGGGGCCGTCCGCGATCGCGTCCGCCACCCGGAGGGAGCCGAGGCCGACGTGCCGGCCGGGGTGCTGGACGGCGGCGCTGCTGACGGTGTCGGCGGCGACGGAGAGGAGGTCCACGGGCTCGCTGGCGTACGCCGGTTCCCGGTCGAGCCCGGCGAGCAGGACGAGGTCTTCCACCAGCCGGTGCATGCGTTCCGCGTTCTGCACGATCAGCCGCTGGGCCTCGCGGCGCTCGGCCGCGGAGAGCCTGCCGGTGACCTCGTCCTGGAGGGCGAGTTCGGCGAAGCCCTGGATGGAGGTCAGCGGGGTGCGCAGTTCGTGTCCGGCGTCGGCGATGAACCGGCGCAGCCGGGCCTCGGATTCCTCGCGCCGCCGCAGCGCCTCCCGCAGCCGCTCCAGCACGGAGTTGAGGACCTGGCTCAGCCGCCCCGTCTCGGTGCGGGGATCGGTGTCCGGCAGGCTGAGCGCCAGATCGCCGTCGGCGATGCGCCGGGCGGTGCGCTCCATCCTCGTCAGGGGCAGCAGGCCGAACCGCACCACCGCCAGACCGAGGAGTACCACCCCGCAGACTACGGCGGCCAGCAGGGCGGCGCTGAACCACAGCAGGTTCGACGTCGCCCCCTCGACCGTGTCCGTCGGCAGGGCGATGACGGCGTGCGCGCCGTCGGCTCCCGAGTCCTGGAGCAGGACCCGCCAGCCGCCGTCCCCGCTGGTCGCGGAGACCGTAGCGGGCTCGCCCGGTTCGAGGCCGAGCCGCTCGAAGGAGGCGGGCAGGCGGGCACCGGGGCGGTCGTCCGCGCCGAGTACGTGGTCGAGCAGCCGGCCCGAGCCGTCGTAGAGGTGCACCCGGAAGTCGGTGGGCAGGCCCTGCCTGCCGCCGTCCGGTGCCCGCGGAGCCTCGCCGGTCGCCGCCACGTCCGCGAGCAGCCTGCCGGGAATGCGGAAGTCCGCGAGCTGGCTGTCCAGACGGGCGGTCAGGGAGGAGCGTACGGCGACGATGCCGGCGGCCTCGGAGACCACCACCGCGGTGATCGCCAGCAGCGCCGCCCCGAAGATGAGGCGGTACCGCAGCGACCTGGGCCGCAGGAGACGGAAGGCGGTCATGCCGGTGGGTGGCCTTCCCGGCCGCCGCGTTCGCGGTGGGGCAGCCGCAGCGTGTAGCCGACACCCCGGATGGTGTGGATCAGCGGCCGGCCGGTGCGGTCGATCTTTCGCCGGAGGTACTTGATGTAGGTGTCGACGATGCGGGTGTCGCCGGCGAAGTCGTGGTGCCAGACCTCCTGGAGGATGTCGGCCTTGGACACGACGCGCGTGGACCTGGCCAGCAGGCAGGCCAGGAGCCGGAACTCGGTCGGGGACAGCGGCACCGGCTCCCCCGACCGGCTCACCTCGTGCGTCCGCAGGTCCAGCTCCACGTCCGCGTAGCGCAGGCGGGACGGCTGCTCCGCCCGCGGGCGGCCGGCGGTGCGGCGCAGAATGGCGTGCACCCGCAGCAGCACCTCCTGCAGATGGAAGGGCTTGGTGACGTAGTCGTCGCCGCCGGCCCTGAGACCGCTCACGCGGTCCTCCGGCTCCGTACGGGCGGTGAGGAACAGGACGGGGGTGTGGATCCCGGCGAGCCGCAACTGCCGGGTGACGGCGAAGCCGTCGAGGTCCGGCAGCATCACGTCGAGCACGATGAGGTCGGGCGTGAAGGCGCCGGCCTCGAACAAGGCGGCGGAGCCGGAGTCGGCGGTCGCCACGCGGTAGCCGTACGCGGTCAGCGCCGAGGTCAGCAGCGTGCGGATGCCCGGATCGTCCTCGACCACGAGGACCCGGTGCCGGCCGGGAACCAGCGGCCGGCTCCGGTCCTGCGGCGTGCTCATCCGGCCACCTCCTCGTCCTTCGCGAGTGCCGCGGCGCGCTCGGTGAGGGTGGTACGGAGCCTGGCGGCCGCCTCGTCGACGGCCGCGGCGTCGACGCCCGCATCCTTCGCCTGCCCGGCGACCCGGTCCAGGACCCGCTGGGCGCCGCCGGAGCCGTACATGCTCCGGTAGAGGTCACGGTAGGCGGACAGGTAGGCGTCATCGAAGGCGTCGAGTCCGAGGAAGCGCTCCTTGAGCGGGTGGCCCGTCGTCATGCCGCCGCCGTCACCGCCGCCCGGCGGAGCACCGCCGGCCGGGGGCTGCTGCCCTCCGTCACGGCCTGGCGGAGCCCCGGGCATACCGGAGGGCATCTCCGACGGCGTGCCGTCAGGCCCTCCCCCGGGCATGCCTTCCGGCATCCCTTCGGGCATTCCCTCCGGCATCCCTTCGGGCATTCCCTCCGGCATCCCTTCGGGGAGTCCTCCCTGCTGCCCGCCCGGCATGCCGCCGCCCATTCCCGCCCTGCCGCTCTCGCGCGGGCCGAGGTCGGCCGACCCGGAGAAGGTGAGGTTGTAGTCCCAGGGCAGGACGGTGAACCTCTTCGTGTCGAGGTCGTACCAGAGCAGGTAGTTCTTGCCCGGGCCCGCCATGTCGTCGAAGTTCATCAGCAGGTTCTGCGTCGCCAGGTAGCGGGCGAGCGAGCCGACGTCGACGTACTCGTCCAGCTCCCGCGCGAACTCCTCGTCCGATGCCTCGTCCGCCCACTTGATGAGCTTGATCAGCGGTGCGAGGTCCTGGCTGCCCTCCTTGTTCAACTGCTTGAAGGACTCCTCGTACTCCGTGGGGTCGTCGCCCTTGTACGCGAAGCTCCCTCCCGCTCGTGCCTTGTACAGGACGCCGTCGCCGCCCAGTTCGGTGTCGGCGTAGTCCTTGCTCGGGTTCTCCACCATCAGCCGCGTGGCCGTGGGCCGGTTCCCCACCGTCAGCTCGGTGACCGCGTAGCGCTGGGTGTGCTGGCCGGACTCCGCGGTGAGGGACAGCGACAGGGCCTCGTTCAGCGGCAGTTGGCCGTTGCTGCCGGGGCGCAGGGCGATCTCCCGCATGCCCTGGTACGCGCGCCCTTCGATGTACTCGTCGACCTTCATCAGCCAGGGCAGTTCCTCGGGTTCGGCCGCCGACAGTTCGTACGCCGTCATCCCCGGTCCCGCGCCGCCCGGAAGCTGCGGCAGGCCCGCGCCGTCCGGCCCGGTCCGCCCGCCGCGCAGGCTCATCAGCGTCGAGTTGCCCTTCAGCCGGATGCCGACGTCCTTCAGGTACGTGCCGTCGATGGTGACGTCGGCGCTGATCCAGTCCTTGGTGCCGTCCTGCCGGAACTCCTTGATCATCTTGTTGAAGTCGGTCCGGTCGTAGTCGATCCGGATCGAGTGCGTGACCGAGGTGTCGTAGAGACCGACGCCGCCCCGCACGTCCTCGGTGATCTGGTCGTTCTCGGCGGCCGCCGCACCGGTGACGTACGGCGCGACCCGGGCGTCGCCGAAGAAGGCGACCAGCACGGTCAGGCCGGTGCACAGCAGGGCGGCGGGCTTCCAGTGATGGCGCAGCCGTACCGGTACGCGGTCGCGCAGCCGCGGTCGCCTGGGGCGGGGGGCGGGCACCGGGGTGCTCCTCACAGGTCGGTCTGGTCGTAGCCGGTCAGCACCGTGACCCGCTGGCCGTACGTCTGCTCCTGGAGCGCGTTCACCAGCTCACCGGGCTCCGTGCCCTTCCTCATCCGCACCGTGTAGAAGACCTCCGTGAGCGCTCCGCCGCGGATGGTCTCCGTGCTGACGAGCTCGAACTCGGTGGTGTAGCGGATGAGCACGTCGCGGATGGCGGCCGTGTGGTCCTCACCCGTCGGCATCTGCACCTTGACCACCTGGCGCTGGACGTCGAGGTGGAACCAGTTGAAGCGGTGCATCACGATGATGATCAGGCAGATCGCGAGGCCCGCCACGGCGGCGAGGGTGTAGAAGCGGGCGCCGCAGGCCATGCCGATGCCCATGGTGAGGAAGATGAAGCCGACGTCCCTGGTCTCCTTGATCGCGTTCCGGAACCGCACCACGGACAGCGCACCGACCAGCGAGAAGGCGCGGGCAAGGTTGGAGCCGACGACCAGCATGATCAGGGCGACGATCATGCCCACGATCACCAGGGTCTGCACGTACGACTGGCTGTAGGAGACGTTGCGGTGGGTGGCGCGATAGACGTAGCCGATCACCGTGCTCAGGATGAACGACAGTGCCATCGCCACGACGATGTCGGTGACGCTGAACGTCCCGCTCAGCTCTTGCAGATCGAAGTTCACGGTACTCGTGCCTCCACGGGCGGCTTCCCGGCCGGCGGCTGCTGCCCCGTGACGGGAGACGGGTGGTTCTCCTCGCGGACGTGGAACACCGACCGCGGGGCCAGTCCGAACGCCTCGATGCTCTGTACGTACTTCGAGACGCGGACGAGGTTCAGGTTGTGCCTGGCGGCCAGATCGGTGATCCAGTACGGGGTGCGCTCGTTGACCTTGACCTCCATCACCGCGAGGTGCGGCGGGATGGTGAAGCGGTTCTCCGGGGTCGGCGTGCCGAAGTGGAAGTCGCGGTCCCGGCCGCGCACCCGGCGGTCGAAAGTGACCCGTACGCCGGTGTCCTGATCGCGGCCGACCAGCGCCTCGCGCTGGTAGCCGGTGATGGCCGTCGGCCGGAGGTCCAGCCGTACGATCAGATTCAGCACCTCGTGGACGAAGGCGCGCTCCCGCGGCCCGTGCTCGATCAGCTCCCGCCGGTCGCAGAGCCGCAGCGCCGTGCCGTACGGGAGGCTGATGCGGCGCTTCTGCGTGACGCGGTTCACCCGCTGTTTGATCTCCACGCACACCGGCGACTCGTCGGTGATCCCGGCCAGGTCGCCGTAGTGCCGGATGCGCAGCTTGCGGCGGAACTTCAGGCCCTCGATCTTCTCCCAGTAGAAGCGCAGCCGGGCGGTGTCGTAATAGAGGCTCCACACGCCGTAGCCGCCGGTCGGGCTGTGCAGATCCCGGTCCATGCGCTCGGCCAGTTCGTCACGCACCCGACCCGCCAGCTCCAGCGGGACGAGATACTTCAGCTCGTAGCGGTTGAACGCGTGCAGCCTGCTGGCGACCTGGAGCGCATGCTCCTCCTCGGCCGGATCGGGCCCGGCGTCCTCTGCGCGCCCGACGGTCGTGATTCGTCCCGCCATAGGGGCAACCGCCTCCTTCCTCCCCTTCGCGGATCTTCTGGGGTGCCCGAGCCACGAAAGCCGAGGAATATGAGAGGCGGCTGAGAGAAGCGGGGGAATCCCGGGTGTAGTCCGGATGTCGCCCGGGTGAACACGGCGCGAGCCGGTTCACGGCCGTACCGGCGCGGATCCCGTACCCGTCACGCCGCCGGCGGGAAGCGGAGTGCCACCGTCAGGCCGCCGTCCGGACCCGGGACCGCGGTCAGGTCGGCGGCGTGGGCCTCGGCGATGGAGGCGGCGATGGGGAGGCCCAGGCCGTGGCCGGGGGTGGGGGTGGGGGCGGGGGCGGTGCGGTCGGGGGTGAGGCGGCGGAAGGGTTCGAAGAGCGCCGGGATCTTGCCGGCGGGAACGGGCGGGCCGGTGTTGGCCACCGTCACGGTGCGGTCCTCGATGCGTACGCGGACGTGCCCGCCCGGGTGGTTGTACTGGACCGCGTTGCGCACGACGTTGGTCAGCAGGTGCCGCAGCAGGACGCGGTCTCCCCGTACGGGCGCGGCGTCCGCCGCCGCGACGGTGAGGTCGACCCGCCGCTCCCCGGCCGCGGCGGCGAGTTCCGCGGCGACCAGGCGCGTCGTGGCGGTCAGGTCCACGCGCTCGGTCCGGTCCAGGCCGCGGTCGCTGCGGGCGAGCAGCAGCAGGGCGTCAACCAGCCGCTCCGCCTCGCGGTTGGTGGCCAGCAGGTCGGCGCGTACCTCCGCGAGGCGCTCCGGCAGCGGGTCGGCGAGGCCGACCTGGAGGCTGGTGCGCTGGGCGGCCAGCGGCGTCTTGAGCTCGTGGGAGGCGTTGGCGACGAAGCGCCGCTGGCTCTCGAAGGCCCGCTCCAGGCCGTCGAGCATGGCGTCGAAGGTGTCGGCGAGGCGGTGCAGCTCGTCGTCGGGACCGGTCAGGGCCAGCCGCTGGTGCAGGTTCTGTTCGCTGATGCGGCGCGCGGCCGCCGTCATGGACGCGACCGGACGCAGCGCCCGGCCCGCCAGCCACCAGCCGAGGAACCCGGCCAGCAGCGCCAGGACCAGGACGCCGACCGCGGACCAGACGATCATCTGCCGCAGCGCGGTGTCCTGCACGGCCTGGACGGTCTCCTCCATCTTCCTGATCTCGGCGTAGTCGCCGGGCGCCCGCGGCCCGGAGGCGTACGTGGGGTGTGCGCCCGTGACCGGCCGGCCGGCGGTCGAGTGGTACGAGATGTCCAGTCCCCCGACCTTCTCGGCCGTCCCGTGCCGGGCGAGGACCACGACGAAGGCCAGCAGACCGGTGCCGGTGAGCAGGAAGAGGCCGGTGATCGCCGCGGTGAGGCGGGCCCGGAACGGCAGCCGGCGCAGCGGGGCGCGGGGGTTCAGCCGCACAGCCGGTAGCCCTCCCCGGTGTCGGCGGCGATCATGCCGCCCCCGCCGAGCTTGCCGCGCAGCCGGCTGACGGTGGCGCGGACGGCGCTGGTGCGCGGGTCGAGGTGCTCGTCCCAGACGGTACGGACGAGGGTGTCGTGCGGCACCGGCGCGCCCCCGGCCCGCAGCAGCAGATGCAGCACGGCGAACTCCCTGGGCGTCAGGTCCACGGGCCGGCCGTGCGCGTGGACGCGGTGCCTGACCGGGTCCAGGACGATGCCCGCGAACTCCAGCGCGCCGGGCGCCGGCTGGTGCGAACGGCGGCTCAGGGTGCGTACCCGCGCGACGAGTTCGGCGAAGTCGAAGGGCTTGGCGAGGTAGTCGTCGGCGCCGAGCGCGGTCAGCCCGTAGACCTTGTCGGTGACCTCGCCCGCGGCGGTCAGCATCAGGATCCGCGGCGGGCCCTCGGCCGCGCGCAGCCGCCGGCACACCTCGTCGCCGCTCAGGCCCGGCAGGTCGCGGTCGAGGATCAGCACATCGTACTCGGTGAGCAGGCACATCCGCTCGGCCTCGTCGCCGGCGTGGGCGACGTCCACCGCCATGGCCTCGCGGCGCAGGCCGGTGGCGAGGGTGCGGGCCAGGATGCGGTGGTCCTCCGCTACCAGGACTCTCATCGCCCCATCGAACCAGGACGGCGATTGCAGCCGCGTAAGTGCGCTTATGCCGCTGTAACGCGCTTGTCCGGCCGCAAGCACCGGGCTGCTTTCGTCTCCCCCAAGAACTTCGTCAAGCGGGCCGGGATGTCGCTGTCGGCCCGGCGGTATCGGCTCGCTCGGCTCCGCCGACGGCGGCGGCCCCCCGCAGGTCACCAAGGCGACGTTCCTCCTGCACGGCGCCGAGGAGCAGGGCGCGTTCACGAGCGGGGCGAAGCGCGTCGCGGGCGCCGCGCTCGACGGCTTCCGGCTGGACGCCAACGACAAGGCCGTCCGGCAGATGACGGGCCCGCTGGGCAGCATCCGCACCACCGCCACCGTCGCGATGTGGCTCATCGGCCTCGCCGGCGTCGCCGTGCTCGCCCTGCTGGTCAACCTGGCCGTCAGGCAGCGCCGTACCGAGTACGGCGTGCTGCTGGGCCTCGGCGAGAAGAAGTGGAAGCTCGTCGCCCAGCAGGCCCTGGAGATCGCCGCCGTCGCGCTCCTCGCCGTCGGCCTGGGCGCGCTGCTCGCGCCGGGCCTGACCCAGAGCGCCGGGCAGAGCCTGCTGGGCCGGGAAGCCGCGGCCGCCCAGCGGGAGATCGACGCGTGGGAGCCCCCGGCCCCCGGCAGCACCGGGATCGACGAGGGCGCGAGCCCCGGCGACCGGCCCGTGGACGGGGCCGAGCCCGTCGACCGGATCACCGTGGCGCTCGACCCGGCGGACCTCGCCGTCGTCGGCGGCGCCGGGCTCGGCATCGCGCTGCCGGCCACCGCGATCCCCGCCGCGTCCGTGCTGAGCCTCAGCCCCCGCACCATCCTCACGAAAGGCAAGTGACCCGCCATGACCGCCCGTACGGCACCCGCCGGCGACCCCGCCCCGCTGCTCCGCCTCGCGGGCGTCTCCCACCTACTCGGACCGGCGGCGCAGGACCACGGTCCTCAGGAACGTCGACCACACGTTCCACCGCGGCACCTTCTACGCCGTCCTCGGCCCCTCGGGCAGCGGCAAGACCACCCTGCTCAGCCTCGCCAGCGGCCTCGACTCCCCCACCGCGGGCACCGTCAGCTTCGCCGGCCGGGACCTCGCCGCCATCGGCCTCGGCCGCTACCGCAACAAGCACGCCGCCACCGTCTTCCGGCAGTTCAACCTGCTCACCTACATGACAGCGCTGCAGAACGTCACCGCGGCCATGGAGATCACCGGAGCCAGGCCCGCCCGCGGCGGCCGCCGGGCCCACGCCCTGGACCTGCTCGCCCACCTCGGCCTGGACGAAGACACGGCGACCCGCAACGTGCTGCGCCTGTCCGGCGGCCAGCAGCAGCGCGTGGCCATCGCCCGTGCCCTCGCCTGCGACGTCGACATCCTCTTCGCCGACGAGCCCACCGGGAACCTCGACGAGGACACCGCCAGGGGCATCGTCGGCACCTTCGCCGACCTGGCGCACACGCGCGGCACGTGCGTCGTGGTCGTCACGCACTCCGCGCAGCTCGCCGCCCGCGCCGACCGCGTCCTGACGCTGCGCAAGGGCAGGCTGACGGAGCAGCGGCACACACCCTGAGGCGGACGCCCGCTCAGTCCCGCGGCGGCCGCAGCGGGATCGTGCCTCGGTCCCGGACGCCGTCCAGCATCGCCCGGTTTACCGGCGGCCGAGGGCCGGGGGTGGCGGCGGTGAGGCGGATGACGTCGCGGCCGACGAGCGCGGTGCGCCATTCGGCCAGGGTGGGGCGGGTGCCGTACGCGCCGGCTGCCTGCGCGTAGCGGTCGCGTACGGCCGCTTCCTGGCGCTCGTCCAGCTCGCCGGGGACCAGGCCGAGTTCCCGCCCGGGCGCGGTGTACGCGTCCTGGGCGAGGATGCGGCCCGTGGCGAGGGCGGCCTTGTAGCGGTCGCTGTCCACCGTGGCGGAGCCGGCCGGGGCCAGCGGGTCGCCCCAGTCGGGGGTGTCGGCCTGGGCGAGGACGGGGGCGCGGCCCGCGACCCGGAAGCCGTCGCAGTCCAGCAGGTAGACGGCGGGCCCGGGGCGTACGGTCCACAGGATGTTGGCCTGCGAGACGTCGCCGAGCACCAGCCCCCAGCGGTGCAGCCGCTCGACCAGTTCGACCAGCGCCAAAGCGAGTTCCCGCCGCTGGCCCGGCGCGGGCTGGGCGATGCTCCGCCAGGACGGCTTCGGCTCGCGCAGCAGGAACTGCAACTCGGTGAGCTTCGCCGCGCCGTTGGGCGCCTGCCACGTCATCGTCGCCGGGGCCCGGTGCATCAGGAAGCCGACCGCGCGCCCGCCGTCCACCACCCGGCACAGCGGCCACGCGGCGCGCGCGTCCAGATGCGCGCGCTCCTCCGGCGGCAGCGCGCGGTGTACGCCGACGAGCGCGGCCAGCGCCTCGCCGTCGGCCTCGTGCGGCGCGCGGTAGCTCTTGTAGAGCAGGCCGGGGAGGTCCCGTAGCGCGTGCACCTCGCCCTGGCCGCCGTCGCCGATCTTGCCGCCGGAGGCCAGGGAGGCCAGCGGCACGTCCGTACCGTCGTCGGCGGTCACCCGAGGCCCTCCCAGAGACAGATGAGCGTGCGGTCGTCGTCGTAGGACTTCAGCCGGGTCTGCGCGTGCCAGAGGAAGTCCGAGGGCTGCGGTACGGCGGCCGTGTGCCCCCACTGCTCCGCCATGTGCTCGCGGAACTCCTTCTCGCCGGCGAGCGGTCCGGAGAACCCGTCCGTGCACACCACCAGCACGTCCCCGGGCTCGGAAGGATCCAGGAGGCGGGCGGTGACCTGCTCGTACGCGTCCGGGAGGGCGGCGGTGCCGGTATCGATGACGCCGCTGCCGCCGGTGGTGGCCGCGGGGCGGTCCAGGTCCCACCAACCGCGGTCGCGCAGCCGGAACAGCCCGCCGTCGCCGACCCCGAGGAAGCCGCGTACCCGGACGGCGGGGTCGAGCGGGACGACCAGGGCGCGGAACGTGGTGGCGTACGCGGCCGGGGGCGCGTCGATCGAGGCCCGCAGCTCCGCCGCCGCGTCCGCGACCGCCCGCTTGGCCAGGACGGTGAACCCGGCGCCGTCCCCGGCGCGCAGCACGGCGGCCAGCGCGGCGGCGGCTTCGTCGAGTCGGCGGGCGACGCAGCCGACGACGGCGTGTGCGCCGCGGTGGGACAGCGGCGCGGAGCCGACCCCGTCGGCGACCGCGAGCAGCAGCAGCCCGTCGCTGCCGGCGAAGTCCTGCTGCCGGGCGCCGCCTCCGTCGCCCGCCGGGCCGAGCCGGGTCACGCCCAGCGCGTCCTGCCGGCACTCCGCCCGCCACCGGTGGGAGTCGCCCCGTACGGACGCGGCCCTGACGGTCAGCGGCCCCAGCTCGGCGCCGTCGACGACGCTGTCCGGCACCAGGGCGGCGAGCAGGTCGCCGTCGTGTACGGCGGGCGGGCCCAGAGGCCGCGGCGGGTAACTCGGCGGCCGCCCGACGTACTCGGGCACGCCCCGGGCGGCTTCGGGCGGGGGCGCCTGGTGGCGGGGGTGGAGGACGGCGCGCCTGATCTCGGGCGGGAGCCCTTCGAGCAGCCCGTCGCTGCCTCCGTCGCTGCTTCCGTCGCTGCTGCCGTCGCTGCCCGTGCCGTGGGTGGGCGGCGTACCGTGCGTGAGCGGCGTACCGCCGCCCGGCGGTGTCTGACGGTCCATGGTGACGGTCCGAACCTCCCCCGCGTCAGAGCTTGTCCAGCGCGACCGTCTGGAACCCGGGCACCGTGTCGTCCACGGCGAGCGTGAAGTCGCCGCGGCCGTCCGCGGAGATGCTGCTCGCCGAGCGCACGATGGACCGGGTCAGGCTCGCCGCGAACTCGCGCAGCGCGGCGGCCGGCGAGATGGCGGAGTCCTGCTGCATGAACGCGCGGAAGTTGGCGACCCGGCTGATCGTGGCGGCGTCCGCCTCGCCGATGCCGAACGCGATGATCTTGGGGCAGTAGCGCGACTCGGTCAGCTCCCGCAGCGTCTCCTCCCAGCCGTCGTCGGTGGGCACCCCGTCGGAGAGGAAGAACGCGACCGGCCGGTAGACCTCGTGGCCCTCGGCCTTCAGATCGGTCACGTCCGTCTCGATGCACGCCTGGAGGACCCGGAACGCCTGCCCGTACGACGTGACTCCCCCGGCGGCGAGCGCGGGCAGGTCGCTCAGCTCGCTGAGGTCGGCCAGCGGCTGGAGCACCTTGGCGTCGTCGGAGAAGCCGATGAGGGCGAAGCGCGTCTTGTCGGCCACCGTGGGGTTGGTGCTGATCTCCTGGTGCAGGTCGGGCAGCGCGTTGTTGATGGCCTCGATGGGCGCGCCGCTCATCGAGCCCGACTCGTCGCACACCAGGTAGAAGGGCAGGATCTGCACGGGTGTTCCTCCGGTTCCGCGTGGCCGTGGGGACGGCGTCAGTAGGTGTAGAAGTAGATCTCCAGGTCCGCGCGCCCGCCGCCGCCCCTGAGCAGCACGAAGTCGCGGGTGGTCGCTCCGCGGAACATCCGCGGGCGGGCCTCGCCGAGCAGGGAGTTGACGCGGCCCGCGTAGGCGACGCCGGCCCCGGCGTCCTGGTGGTGGCCGAAGGTGAGCACGATGGCTGCCTGGCGGCCCTCGTACTTCGCGGTGGCCTTGCGGAGCTGCCCGACGATGCGCGTACGGTCCGAGGAGTCGGCCTCCAGCGCGATCTTCACCGGCTTGCGCTCCACGGCCCGCGGCCCCGACGGGCTCGGCGACGGCTTCGGCGATTCCGCGCCGGGAGACCCGGAGGCGCCGGGGGCGGGTTGCCGGGCGGCGGCCGGATCGCCCTGGTCGCCCATGGCGATGAGGGCGAGCACCAGCAGCACGTCGGCGAAGAGCCAGCCGGCGAGGTGTAACGGGTGCAGCCGGCCGGACCGGCGCCCGGACCTCACGGCGCGCCCCCGCCCGCCGGGTCGGCGGCCTTCGGCCGGTCGGCGGGCTCGTCGTCGTGGACGCCGGGCCGCCGCGGGCGCGCGGGCGCCGAGGGCACGAGATCCGCTACGGGCCCGGGCGCGGCCCGTAGTGGCGAGTCGTGTATCCCGGCGTCCCGTACCTCCGCGCCCCGTATCTCCGCGGACAGACCCTCCGCGGGCCGTATCCCCGCGCCCCGTACCGAAGCCGCCAGGTCCGCGACGCTCGAAGCCATCGCGTGCAGCGCGTCCGTCTGCTCGGCGATCCGGCGTGCCGTGTCCCGCGCCGCGGTGACCGCCAGCGCCGACTGCTCCGCCACCTCCCCGAGCCGCGTCAGGGTCTGGGCGGTGACGTCCGCCGCCACCTCGGTGCTGGTCGTGAACGACCGCTGCGACGCGGCCAGGACGGTGACCGCGTCCTCGACCCGCTCGCCGGCCCGGTCGAGCCGGTCGCGGATCTCGCCGTTGACCTCGCGTACGTCCGCGAGCGCGCCGGTCGTCCGCGCCCCGCTGTCGAGCACCGCCTTCGCCACCCCCGCGGTCGCCTGCTCCAGCGGCGCCACCGCGGCATCCACACCGGCCAGCCGCCGCTCCGCACCGCGTACGGCCGCGCCGACCTGCTCGGACGCCTTCGTCAGCAGCTCCTGCGCCGAAACCGCCTTGCTGGTCAGCCGGTTGAGCTTGGCGGCGGACCTGCCCAGCTCCGCGGCGAAGCGCGCCGGGGAGCCCATGCGCTCCTCGTTGAGCAGGAGCTGGGCGCGGGTGAGCACGGGCAGCAGCCGGGCGAGGAGCCGGTCGCCGTCGTGGCGCGCCTGCTCCTCCGCGCGGTCGGCGGCGGCGCGGCCCCAGCCGTGCAGCAGCGCGAGGAGCAGCAGGCAGGCGATGACCGCGGTGGCCGAGGCGACCACGTGCCCGAAGGTGAACCACCCGGTGAGGTGCCCCTCGAAGCCGGTCTGCCAGAGCTGGAGGAAGGGGCGTTCGGCCTGCTTGGGCTCGGCCTGGGTCAGCGCGTCGTACGCGCTGGAGGCCCTGGTCAGACCGAACCAGGTGAGCAGCAGCGGCACGAACACCAGGGCGCCGAGGGCGGCTTCCACCCAGGCGAGGTAGCGCGGCTGCGGCGGCGGGCGCAGCGCTTCGTGCACCGACTCGGGGCGGGCGTACGCCGCGATCAGGTCCAGCTCCGTCCACGGCTCCAGATCGCTGGTGCCGATGCCCCGCAGCGCGTCGGCGAGGGCGGTGAGTTCGTCACGCCGGGACGCGAGCCCGGGTTCCTCGGCGAGGTCCGTGAGGTGCGCGGCGACACCGTGACGATCCCCCAGAGCCCCTAACGGCATGCATCAACCCCCCAGTCGACGACGGGGAAGCCATGCCGTCGCCGCGCACTCGCCGCGGCCGGCCCCGGAACTCCCCCCACCAGCCGCGGAGTCACCCGCGGCACTGCGGGGATGCTAGCGCAGCGGCCCGTGTCGGGCCGGTCACTCTGCGGGATCCGGTACAGAGCTGCGACACGCGGGCGGGCGCGCTCAGGTGCCCGGGCCCTCGAAGTGGGCGGCGGTCTCGGCGTCGGCGGGATAGTACGACTCGATGGCGACCTCGGCCAGCGTGATGTCGACCGGGGTGCCGAACGTGGTGATCGTGGAGAACAGCCGCAGCTCCCGCCCGGCGACGCGGAGGATCATCGGGATCACGACGTCGGACGCGACCGCGCGGCCCGGGTCCGGATCCGGGTCCGCATCGGGGTCCGGCGGGTCCGCGGCGCCCGGGGCCAGCAGCTCGTCGTAGAGCGCGGTGAGCTCGGGGTCGGGGGCGAGGGCGAGCTGGCGGCGGATCCGGGCGCGGAACACGGTGCGTACGTCGTCCAGGTTGACCACCAGAGGGGCGAAGCCGCGCGGGTCCAGGCCCAGCCGGACGAGGTTGACAGGCGGCCGGAGCAGGGCGGGGTCGACTCCTGCGAGGAACGGCTCGACCGCGCGGTTGGTGCGCAGGATGTTCCACCGGCGGTCGAAGGCCAGCGCGGGATACGGCTCGTGGGCGCGCAGCACCCGGGCGACCGCGGCCCCGGCCGCCGCCAGCGCCTCGTCGTCCAGCGGCCGCTCGGGGTAGCGGGGGGCGAAGCCGGCGGCGAGGAGCAGCCGGTTGCGCTCGCGCAGCGGCACGGCGAGCCGGTCGGCGAGGCGGAGCACCATGGCGGCGCTCGGATTGGTCTTGCCCGTCTCGATCAGGCTGACGTGGCGGGCCGAGACGTCGGCGGCGAGTGCGAGGTCGAGCTGGCTGAGCCGCCTGCGGTGCCGCCACTGCCGGAGGAGGTCACCGATGGTGGGCACGGTCCCGAGGGTACGCACCCCGGCGTCGTACGCCCATGAAATGCCATGTCATCGACAGCCGCCGCGACCGCGGAAAAACTGCCTCCCATGACCGCAGAGAGCAACAAGACCCTCGTCCGGCAGGCACTCGCCGGGCTGATCGAGACGGGCAGCGCCGACGGCCTCGCACCGCTGCTGAGCGACGGCTTCGTGCACCACCGGCCGGACGCGACCACCTCGGACAAGGCGGCATGGCTCGCCGCCGTACGCGCGGCGCTCACCCCGCTCGCCGGCATGCAGGTCGAGATCCACCACCTGCTGGCCGACGGCGACCACGTCGTCATGCACTCCCGGCGATCGCTCCCCGGCGGCGGGCCGGAGATCACGGTGGTCGACGTCTGGCGGATCGAGGCCGGGCTGATCGCCGAAGCCTGGGAGATCATCGAGCCGACGGCGCAGGCCGCCGCCCATCTGTCGTGGTGGGAGGAGCCGGCGGGGCGCTGACCGGCCGGTCGCGCACGTCGTACGGAAGGGGCGCCCCCCGGCCCGCTGGACCGGGCCGGGGGCGCGCCGCGCCGGGCTGTCAGGGCTGGGCCGTCTGCTTGTCGACCTCCGTGGGCAGCTCGTCCGGCTCCTCGGGAATGGGAGCCGGGTTGCAGGGCTGCACGGGGCCGTTGACGACCTGCCAGCCGATCTGCTTGGTGATCTCGTCGCCGCTGCCCGAGACGCTCGTCACGATCACGACGTGGTCCCCCGGCCGGAACTCGGAGGGGCGAAGGGTGAAGGTCATGCCACCGCCGGCCTCCTGCTCCGGGGCGTGCTCGAACAGCCCGTAGCGGTCGACGCCCTCGCCGCGATCGTCCTGGCACCACATCCCCGCCCTGACGTAGTCGACCTCGGCGGACACGCCGTGCTTCTCCAGCTCCCGCTCCAGCCCGTCGGCGTCCTCGTACTTCTCGACGGTCACCGACACGGAGCCGTCGTCGTTCTTCTCGACGGCGTAGGCGGCCGAACCCCCCATCGCCGGCAGGGCGACCACGGCCGCGGCGCCCGCCGCCGCCACGCCCACCGAGGCGGTGAGCCCGGCCCACATCCGGCGGCGCGGGCGCGGCGCGCGCACCGCCACGGGCTCCGGCCGGGCCACCGCGGCCTCCTCCGCGGCACGTTCCGCGACGACCTGCTTCAGCTCGCCGAGCAGCCGCTCCTCGAAGCCGCCCATCGGGCCCTCTGTCTTGCTCATGGTGGTATCTCCTACTGTCTCGGTCCGGAAGCCGCCGGCACGACCGGCGGTGAGACGGGGGCTCCGAAGTGGTCACGGACCCGGCGGCGGGCACGGTGCAGCCGGACCCGCGCGGTGGGCGCCCGGATGCCCAGCGCCTTGCCCGCCTCGCCGGCGCTCAGGCCGTCGAGCGCGACGAGCTCCAGCACCGCCCGTTCGTGGGCGGGCAGTTGCGCCATCGCCTCGTACAGGGTCCTGGCCTGTGCCTCGGCGTCTATTCGGTCGTCCAGCCGGGCGATGTCGTCCCCCTCGACGAGCCGCCGCCCCGCCAGCCGCAGACCGGCGTCGCGCTCGCGCGCGCTGCGCCGCCGGTCGCCGGCCAGCACGTTGCGGGCGACGCCGTACAGCCAGGCCACCGGCGCCCCCCGGGACGGCTTGTAGCCGCCGGCCGACTCGATCGTGGCGAGGAACACCTCCGCCGTCAGATCCGCGGCACGATGCGGATCCGCCACCCGGCGGGCGATGAACCGCTCGACCGCGTCGACGTGCGCGCGGTAGAACGCCTCGAACGCCTGGGGATCCGTGCCGATCCGGCGGACCGCCTCACCCGAGCTGCTGACCATGTGTGATCCCTTCAACCCCTGCCTATATCAGGCACTTGGCCGGCCGGGCCGAAAGCGTTACCGGACACCGTCGCCGGTGAACCGCGGCGCGCGTAGCCTCGTCTTCCACCGGACACGTGGACCGGGGGAGGGGAGACGCATGTTCGGGATCATTCGGCCCTGCCGCTGCCGACTGCCCAAAGGGCTCGCCAAGGAGTGGCTGGGGCACCTGTGCGGGCTGTGCCTGGCGCTGCGCGGCCAGGGTGGGCAGGTCGCGCGGGCGGCCACCAACCACGACGGGCTGCTGATATCGGTGCTGTACGACGCGCAGGCCGCCCCGGCGGAGGGCAAGGCCGGCGGCGGCTGGCGCACCGCGGGGCCGTGCCCGCTGCGCCGGATGCGGCGGGCGGAGGTGGCGTACGGGGAGGGGGCGCAACTGGCGGCGGTGGTCTCGCTGCTGCTGGCCTCGGCGAAGATCCGCGACCACGTCGCCGACGGCGACGGAGCCCTGGCGCGGCCGGCGCTGGCCGCGCCGGCGCGGCGGGTGGCCGGGAGCTGGGAGACGGCCGGGGCCCGGGGCGGCGCAGGGCTGGGGTTCGACACCGGGGTGCTCGTCGAGGCGGTGGAGCGGCAGCGCGAGGTCGAGGCGCTGGCGGGTCCTGGTACGTCGGTGCTGGTGGTGACCGAGCCGACGGAGCTGGCGACCGCGGCGGCGTTCGCACACACCGCGACGCTCGCGGGCCGGCCCGGGAACGAGGCGGCGCTGGCCGAGGCGGGCCGGCTCTTCGGCCGGGTCGCGCACCTGCTGGACGCCGTACAGGACGCGGAGGAGGACCGCCGTACGGGCGCGTGGAACCCGATCACCGCCACGGCCACGCCTCCCGCGCGGGTGCGGCAGTTGTGCGACGACGCGACCCGCGGCGTCGCACTCGCCCTGGCGGACGCGGAGTTCACCGACGACCGGCTGGTCCGCGCCCTGCTGGTGGGCGAGCTGGAGCGGGCGGTCCGCCGCACCTTCGCCCACGCGGGCGGCCAGTTCGGCCCCCCGCCACCGGAGTTCGTACCGCTGGGGCAGGGCGCGGAGGGGGAGAA
The DNA here is from genome assembly GCF_042874195.1 of Streptomyces sp. NPDC004134. Classification (NCBI taxonomy): domain Bacteria; kingdom Bacillati; phylum Actinomycetota; class Actinomycetes; order Kitasatosporales; family Streptomycetaceae; genus Streptomyces; species Streptomyces sp. NPDC004134. The sequence continues at coordinate 177,498 of NZ_JBIAMS010000014.1, forward strand.
GGAGGAGGAGAAGGAGGAGAAGCACAGCAACTGCGACTGCGACGGCTGCGACGGCTGTGGCTGCGACGGCGACTGCTGCGACTGCTGCGGTTGCTGCGACTGCAGTTGCTAGAGCAGGGGGCGGAGGGGGCTCGGGGGTGATCGATCCGCGCTGGGTGTTCGTCAGTGCCGTGCTCGGGATGGCGGGCAGCGTCCGGTACTCCTTCGCCATCGTGCGCGGCACCGTGCGGCCCAATCTCGTGACATGGTCGCTGTGGGCCGCGGTGCCGCTGATCGCGTTCTCCGCGCAACTCGACTCCGGTGTGGGGCTGCCCGCGGTGCAGACGCTGGTGGCGGGGGCCGGGCCGCTGGTGGTCGTGGTGACCGGGGTGTGCACGCGGCGGAACCTGGCGCGGCTCGGGGCGTTCGACCTCGCCTGCGCGGTCGCCGCCGGCGCCGCACTCGGGGCGTGGCTGGGGCTCGGCGAGGCGGCGCTGGCCGTGGTGTTCGCCGTGGCGGCCGACGCGGCGGCGGCGCTGCCGACCGTCGTGAAGGCGTGGCGCGACCCCGCCTCCGAGAACCTCCTCTTCTACGTCCTCGTCGGCACCGGCGCCACGGTGACGCTGCTGACGATCACCTCGCGGTCCCCGGCGGCCTGGGCGTTCGCGGCGTACGTCCTCACGCTGAGCGTCTCGCTGATCGCCATCGTGTCCGGCCGGCGGCGGGCGCTGCGGTACGCGTAGGGCGGGCACGGCGCCCGCCCCACGCGCGGACCGCGGTCAGCCCTTGTCGAGCATCGACGTCATCGCGTCGATCTCGGCTTCCTGGGAGCTGATGATCTGCCCGGCCATCTCCTTCGCGGGCGCGTACGAACCGTCCGCCTGCTCGGTCTCGGCCATGGCGACGGCACCCTCGTGGTGCTCGATCATCATCTCCATGAAGGCGGTGTCGAACGCGGCGCCCTTCGCCTTCTCCAGGGTCTCCATGTCCTCCTCGGACATCATGCCGCCGGCGGAGCCGTGCATGGAGTGGTCCATCCCGCCTTCGGCGGGGACGTCCTCGCCCCAGGAGGTGAGCCAGCCGGAGAGCGTCTCGATCTCCGGGTCCTGGGCCTTCTCGATGTCCGCGGCGAGCTTCTTCACCTCGTCGGACGCGGCCCGGCCGGGCGCGAGATCGGCCATCTCCACGGCCTGGCGGTGGTGGGGGATCATCCCCTTCGCGAAGGTGACGTCGGCGTCGTTGTACTCCTCCTGGGAGGCGGCGGGGCTGGACGCGGAAGCGCCGCCGTGCTTGCCGTGGTCTCCCGAGTCGTCGTCGTTGCCGCCGCAGGCGGCGAGGAGGAGGGCGACCGCGCCGGCGGCCGCGACCGCGGCACCGCGGCGGTACAGGGAACGTGTGCGGATCATGACTGTGCAACTCCTTCGCACGCGACCGGTGTGGGCGCGTGGAACGTACGGATGTCAGGGCATGCGGCAGCACGGCACGGGCCCTTCAGAGGGCGGCGTACGGGAGTCGTACGGGGAATGCCGTGCGGGTCGCCGCTATATCCGCAGGAGTTGCAGCTCGGCGAGATCCGGCGGCGCCCGGTCCGGCAGCCCGGCGGCGGGCCCGGATATCGGCGCGGGCGCGGCGTCGGGAGCGCCGGGCAGGGCACCGGCGAGGGCGGGCGGCGCGTACGCGGAGGCCGTGCCGGCGGCGGCACACGTACGGTCGGCGTGGGCGAGATGCCCGGAGCCGCCATCGGTATGGGAGCAGGCGTCACCGGCGGGCGCGGCGACGGGCGTCTGCGCCACGGGCGTCTGCGCCACGGGCGGGTGGGACGCGGGCGGGTGGGACGCGGGCGGGTGGGACGCGGGCGGGTGGGACGCGGGGGTCTGGGCGACCGGTGCGTACGCCCCGGGGGCCTGCCCCGCGGGTGCGTGCCCCGCGGCGGCCTCCTGCGCCCCGGCGACCGGCATGGGCATCTGCGCCGTCATGGGCGCCTGCGCCTGCGACGCGCCGTGGCCGGAAGCCATGGCCGTCGGCCGCTCCGCGCCCGGCGCACCGCCGGGCCCGAGCGCGTGCATGCCCAGCAGGCCCGCCAGCACCGCGAGCACCAGCACCGCGAACAGCCGCCCGGCGGGGCGGCGGCGCGGTCCGATGCGGATGCTCCCGGTCATGCCGCCAGCGTACGCACCCCCACCGACAGCGAGGGCACCGGTCCGAGAAGCCCCCGCGCCCTCCGGCGCCGCGCCCGGTCACCCCCGCGCCGCGGCCGACTCCTCGTCGCGCAGGTCGTCACGCCCGGCGCCCGCGGGGGCGTCCGTGAGGCCGAGGCGCAGGTGCTCGGTGTGGTGGAGCGCCTGGTCGAGCAGTTCGGCGACGTGGTCGTCGTAGAGCGCGTAGACGATCGAGCGCCCGTGGCGCGTGCCGGTGACCAGGCCGAGGTTGCGCAGCAGCCGCAGTTGGTGGGAGCAGGCCGACTGCTCCATGCCCACCTCCGCGGCCAGCTCCGAGACCGGCAGCGGGCCCTCGCGCAGCCGGGCGAGGATCAGCAGCCGGGAGGGGGTGGCCAGGGCCTGGAGCGTGGCGGCCACCTTCTGCGCGGTGGCGGCGTCGAGGCGTACGCGCCCGCCGTCTCTCGCGCCGGGGGTGGCGGCTCCGTGACCCATGCCGACATCGTACTCAGCCGATACATGAATACCTCTTCATTCATTCCTGTATGGTGAGGCGGTCACGCAGCTCCGCCATCCGCAGGGAGATCGCGCCGCGATGCCGCACACCCTCACCCAGCCGGACCCGCAGACCGCCCCGGCGGCCCGGACTCCGGCCCCGGCCTCCGCACGCCGCCGCCGCCCCGGGCCCCTCGCCGTACCCGAAGCCCGCTGGGCGGCCGCGGCGCTCGCGCTGTTCCTCCTCGCCCTGCCGCTCGACCTCCTCGGCGCCCCCGCGTGGACCTGGGGGCCGCTGTACGCGCTGACGTACGCCACCGGCGGCTGGGAGCCCGGCTGGGCGGGGCTGCGGGCGCTGAAGGACAAGACGCTCGACGTGGACCTGCTCATGGTCGTCGCCGCGCTGGGGGCGGCTGCCCTCGGGCAGTTCCTGGACGGCGGCCTGCTGATCGTCATCTTCGCCGCCTCCGGCGCGCTGGAGGCGATCGCCACCGCCCGCACCGCCGACTCCGTACGCGGCCTCCTCGACCTCGCCCCCGCGACCGCCGTCCGCGTCACGGCCGGCGGCACGGAAGAGGACGTACCCACCGGCCAGTTGCGGGTGGGCGACGTGATCCTCGTCCGGCCCGGGGCCCGCATCGGGGCCGACGGCCGGGTGCTCGACGGGGCGAGCGAAGCCGACCAGGCGACCATCACGGGCGAGCCGCTGCCGGTGCCCAAGGAGCCCGGCGACGAGGTGTTCGCCGGCACCCTGAACGGCACCGGCGCGCTGACGATACGCGTCGAGCGCGACCCGGCGGACTCGGTGATCGCCCGGATCGTCGCCATGGTCGAGGAGGCGTCCCGGACCAAGGCGCCCACACAGCTCTTCGTCGAGAAGATCGAACAGCGCTACTCGATCGGCATGGTGGCCGCCACGCTGGCGCTGTTCGCCGTCCCGCTGCTCCTCGGCGCGGAGCTGCAGTCCACGCTGCTGCGGGCGATGACGTTCATGATCGTGGCGTCGCCGTGCGCGGTGGTACTGGCCACGATGCCGCCGCTGCTGTCCGCCATCGCCAACGCGGGCCGGCACGGCGTGCTGGTCAAGTCCGCGGTCGTCATGGAGCAGTTGGGCCAGGCCGACCAGGCGGCGCTGGACAAGACCGGCACCCTGACGGAAGGCCGGCCGCACGTCACCGACGTCCGGCCCCTCGACGGCTCGGGGATGGCGGAGGACGAACTGCTCGCCCTCGCCGCGGCGGCCGAGCACCCCGCGGAACACCCCCTCGCCCGGGCCGTCGTGGCCGCCGCCCGCGACCGCACGCTGCCCGTCCCGCCCGTACGGGACTTCGCCGCCGCTCCCGGCCGCGGCGTAACGGCCACCGTCGCCGGCGCCCGTATCACGGTCGACAGCCCGGCGGGACTCCCCGGCCCGGACGCGGGCTCGGGCTCGGACCAGGACTCGGGCCCGGCACCGGACTCGGGCCCCGCACCTGGCACTTCACCGGGCTCCCCGCCGGACGCGGCAGCCGCCGCCCGGCAGGCGGCCGGCGAACTGGAGGGCGCGGGACGTACCGCCGTCGTCGTCACCCGCGACGGCATGCCCGTCGGCGTCCTCGGCATCGCCGACCGCACCCGCCCCGACGCCCCCGGCACCGTCGCCGCCCTCGCGGCGCTCACCGGCGCGCCCCCGCTCCTGCTCACCGGCGACAACGCGCCCGCCGCGCACCGGCTCGCGGCCGGCGTGGGCATCGCCGCCGCCGACGTCCACGCGGGCCTGCTGCCGCAGGACAAGGCCGAGACCGTACGCGCGCTGCAGTCCCGCGGCCGGCGGGTGCTGCTGGTAGGCGACGGCGTCAACGACGCCCCCGCCCTGGCCACCGCGCACACCGGCGTCGCCATGGGCCGCGCGGGCTCCGACCTCGCGCTGGAGACCGCCGACGCCGTCGTCGTACGCGACGAGCTCGCCGCCGTCCCCGCCGTCGTCGCGCTCTCCCGCCGGGCCCGCCGCCTGGTGGTGCAGAACCTCGTCATCGCCGGGGTGTTCATCGCCGGCCTGGTGGTCTGGGACCTGGCCTGGCACCTGCCGCTGCCGCTGGGCGTCGCCGGGCACGAGGGCTCGACGGTGCTGGTCGGCCTCAACGGGCTTCGGCTGCTGCGCACCGCCGCGTGGCGGCGCGCGGCGGCGGAGGGCCGGTGAACCCGCGCCGCGGCGGCTAGCGTTCGACGCGGCGCAGGTTCCGTACCGCCGGGATGGCCAGGAGCAGGAGGCAGGTCAGCACCGCCATCGTGGCGGACACGAACAGCAGCGGCACCGTGCCCACCACCCCCGCGAGCGGACCCGCCGCCGCCTGGCCCACGGGCTTCATCACCAGCGATCCCGCCGCGTCGTACGCGTGCACCCGGCCGAGGACGTCCTGCGGGACGTGCGTCTGCACACTGGTATGGAACATGACAATCCAGAAGGCGGCGCCGATACCGCTCACCCCGTAGCAGAGGGCGACCAGCGGCGCGGAGAGCCCGAGGCCGACGCCCAGCGGCATCAGCGCCCACAGCGTCATCGACAACGCCCCGGCGCGCAGCGGGTGCCGCGGGCGGAGCCGGATCGCGACGAGCCCGCCCAGCACGCTGCCCGCCCCGAGGGACGACATGACCAGGCCGAACGTCGAGGCGCCGTAGTCGGTGACGAGCGTGCTGTTGCCGAGGGTCGTGGTGGGGCCCGCGCCGGCGAGCTGCCAGAGCATGAAGACGACGATGACGCTCCACAGCCAGGTACGCGCCGAGAACTCCCGCCAGCCCTCGACCAGATCGGCCCGGAAGGAGGGCGCCCCTTCGCGCGCCGCCTTGCCGGGGCCCATGGGGACCGCGCGGAGAGCGAAGAGGCAGGCGCCGCTGACCGCGTACGTCACGGCGTCGAGGGCGACGACGGTGGCGGGCGAGGAGACGGCCAGCAGCAGCCCGGCGAGCGACGGGCCGAGCACGAGGGTGACCGACTCGGCGATGCGCAGGGTGGCGTTGGCCTTCTGCACGTCACGGGCGACGCGCGGCGTGATGCTGGCGACGCCGGGCTGGAAGAGCGCGCTGCCCGCGCCGACGAAGGCCAGCAGCACGAGGATCTGCCACAGCGGGGGCGTACCCACCAGGAAGAGCAGCGCGAGCGCCATCTGGAAGACCAGCCGCGCCGCGTCCGAGACGACCATGAGCCGCCGGGCGCCGAAGCGGTCGGAGAGGACGCCGCCGAAGATGATCAGCGCGGCGAACGGCGCGACGAGGGCGGCCAGGGCGTAACCGACGCCGCTCGCGCCGTAACCGGCGCCGAGGACGGCGGCGGTGATGGCGACGGGGAGCATGGCGTCGCCGAGGAGGGAGGTGGTGCGGGCGGTGAAGAAGAGCCGGAAGTCCGAGGTCCACAGCGGCGTGGGGGAAGCGGGATCCCCGGCTCGCAGCTCACGGGCCATCTCCGAACCAGCCACCACACCGCCCCAGGCACGCCGCCGACCCTTGCCGGAGGACCACTCTTGCGTTGGGGCGGGCGGGGGTCAACGGAATATGTGAGGTGGGGGACTTGGGCGGGGGGCTGAGCGTGAGAAGGGGCTGAGCGTGAGAGAGGGCTGAGCGTGAGAGGGGCGTTGCGACGGGGGGCTTTGCGCTGGGCGCTTTGGGTACCTGATCCTCCCTGCGCTCGCTCGCCCGCTGGCCCGCTCGCCCGCTCGCCTGCTCGCCTGCTCGCCCGCTCGCCCGCTCGCCTCGGGACTCGATCCCGGTCTCGCGCCTGCCGGTTCGCCCGCGGACTCATCTCCCTTGCGCCCGCCCAAGATATGCGCCGAGTCTGGTGCGGTTTCGTTCGCGGCCGCGGGTCCGTACGCGTCCGCGCGCGTCCGTACGCGCCCTCACACCCACCCAAGCCGCGGGTCCGTACGCGTCCGTACCCGCCCTCACACCCACCCCGCCCAAGCTGTGGGTCCGTGCCCGTCCGTACGCATCCGTACGTGCCCTCACACCCGCCCAAGGGTAGGCGCCTGCTCTGACAGCTCGGGGGGAGCGGGGCGTTGAGCTGGTACGTCGTGTCTGTGCCGGCGCGTGCGGGGGTACGGTGCCGGGCTTGCGGTGGTGCGTTGAGGGTGCCGGTGTACGGGGTGCCGGCGAAGGGAGTGGCCGTGTCGTAAAGGCTCCCCCCGGGCCACCCCGCTTTTGAGTGTGCGGGCCTGCGTCCGCCGTCAAGGGCGTTCCCTCCGCTTCGCTGCGGGAACGTCGCTTCGCGATGGGGCTTCGCCCCACCCTTGACGGCGGACTCCGGCCCGTAAAAGACCGGCGGCTATGGGTGGCCCGGAGGGAGCGGGCGCCCTCATGCTGCGCTACGAAGGCGGAGCCCAGAGGACGGGGTGGCCGGGCTACCGGGAGTTGAGTCTTCCCCGATCGCCGAGGTGCCCGGCGGACGTGGGGCGGGCCGCCGCTCGCCGGGGTCTGCCCTGATCACCGTTGCCCCGGGCGGACGTGGGACGGAGGACGGAGGCGGGCCGGGCCCGATCGCCGATGTGCCGGTTGAGCGGGGGCGGAAGTCGGAGTCCGCTGCGTGCGCCTCGATGGGCGAAAGTCGGCCCACGGGGGCGATTTACCCCTGTTTGGTGGGGGCGTTACTGCGAGTTGCAGCCGAATTCCTCCGCCCGGGCGCCCCGAACGGCCATGGCCGGCCCCAGGGTCGGCGCGTGCGCGTCGACGGGCGAAAGTCCCCCAGCGGGGGTGATTTGTCCAGGTTCGCTGTCGGGGTTACCGCGAGTTCGGCTCACTCACGTTCAATACCGGCGGCCTGGACTGTAGTTGGCGTGGCTGGGCGGGCGAAAGTCGGGCCCGGTGGGCGTTTTGGGTCGGTTCTCGGGGTGGGGTGCGGCGAGTTCGTCTCGGCCGTGTGCGTTTCGTACGGTCTGGGTGTTGGAGGGCGGGCCGCGGGCCGGCGAGTGCGGCTGGGTGGGCGAAAGTCGGCGCTTGAGGGCTGATTCGGCCCGCATCCGGGAGTGTTACCGCAAGTTACGGCACAATTTCTCCGCCCCGGCCGTCCCGACAGGGGCCCCGGCAGGCGATCGCCGGGCGGATGCACGTGGTGCGGCAGGCGTCGGGCGCTGCTTCCCCGGCCGGATCGGTTCCGGGTACCGGCGGGCACCGGGTGCCCTGCCTGATCGCCGCCGAGGCCGGAACCGGGCCCTCCCGCGAGCCGGCCACCGGGCGAGGTGGACCCCGATGCTCCAAAACCCCCGCACGGCCCGCCCCCACACGACACCCCCCACCCCGACTCCGAACCCCCGCCCCCGGCAAGCACCGCCGCCCGCCCAGGCCCCGGCCCCGGCCCCGGCTCCGGCTTCCCCGGCTCACCCCACCCCCGGCTTCGCCGCCCCCGGCCCCCGCACCCGGCCCCACCCCCACGACGTACCAGCTCAACACCCAACCCACCCCGCACTGTCAGACCAGCCGCATACCCTTGGGCGGGCGTGAGGGGAGATGGGTCTTCCGGAGGGTGTCCAAGCGACGCCGGTTACCCCGACGCCGCCCCCTCGTACGCCGGGTTGCTGCCGTTACAGCCGAAGGTCCGCCTCACAGCCGAAGGTCCGCCTCACAGCCCAAGGTCCGCCTTTACAGCAAGTGGTCTGCCTTGCCGGCCTTGATGTCCCGGATGAGCATGCGGAGCGCTTCCACGGAGTCGGTGACCCGGTGCTCCTCGCTGCCTGCCACGGCGATGTGCGCGTTGCCCTCGATGTCCGTGCCTATCCGAAAGCACGAGTCGCCTTCGCCGCAGAAGGGTTCTTCCCAGTCGATGATGGCGGTCATCTCTTGACTCCCTACAGTCGATGAGCGATCTCACGGATGAAGTCGCGGGACTCCTCCGGAGGCAGTGCGGTCTCCTCCAGCCGGTCGAGCTGGGCCCGGTACTTCGCGAGTTGTCCTTCCGCGTGGAGGAAGTCGGGCCCGTGCGAGTTGTCGATCTGCACGGTGTCCAACTGCGGGCCCGGGCCCTCGGCGTAGAGCAGGTTCTGCCCGGCTCCCGTGAACGAGCCGTGGTCGAACGGCATTGCCTGGTTGACGACGTTCTCGCGTTCGGACATGTCGAGCAGGTGCTCCAACTGGGCGCGTGCGACCCGTCGTCCGCCGAACTGCATGCGTAGCGCCGCTTCGTGCACGACGGCACGGTATGCGGTCGGGTTGTCGCCGTCGAGCACGCCCTGACGTTTCGCGCGGTGGGCCAGCCGGAGGCCGATCTCGTCTTCGGGCAGGGGCGGCAGGACGGCCCGGAAGATGGCGAGCGCGTGGTCCGGCGTCTGGAGCACTCCCGGAACGTGCACCGTGTTCGCCGCGCGCATCCGGACCGCGTGCGCCTCCAACTCGGCGATGTCCAGCAGCCCGTGCGGGAGGATCCCCCGGTACTGCTCCCACCAGCCCTTCGGCTCGCTTCCCCTCGACGTCCGGTGACCACGAAGACGGACCGGACCGGACCGGACCTGAGCGGCGGCGCGGTCTCAGTGCTGAATCAGGCCGCCGACCGGGATGGGGGTCACGTGGCCCGTTGCCGGGAGGTTCCGTGCCAGCGCCAGACCCACGTCCACCAGCGACGAACGGCGCAGGCCCGCGACATCAGGCACCGCGGTCCAGACCGACTCCGCGATGTCGCCGTCCGGTTCGGGCCGGAGCCGGCCGCCGGCGATGCGGACCCGGTAGAAGACGCCGACGTTCTGGTGCTCGGCTCCCGCCCGTGCGACCGCCGCGGGGATCACCCGCGAGTCCACTCCCAGCAGGCGGTCGACCACCGCGGCGCAGCCCGTCTCCTCGGCGACCTCCCGGATCACCGCGTCGAACGGGTCCTCCCCGTGCTCGACCCTGCCGCCCGGAAGGGTCCAGTTGCTCTCGCCCTCCGGTGGTACGTGCCGGGCGAGCAGCACCCGCCCGTCCTCGATGCACACGGCGTACGCCGCCAGCCGGAAACTCATTCCCGCACCTCCCGCCGGACCCTATCCGACGGCCGAAACCGGATCGGCTCTCCGGAACCGCCGGCGAACAGAGCGGCCGGCCCCGGCGGCATGGGGGCACCGCCGGGGCCGGAGGGGGTGGGGACGGGGTCAGCCGAAGGCGCGGACGGCCTGGTAGTAGACCCAGGCGGTGCTGTTGCACGAGGTCTTGGTGGCGCCCGAGTAGCGGTTGCAGACGCGCTTGAGGTCCTCGTAGAAGGCGCTGTCGAGACGGGACTTGTTGGCGTCGAAGGTGCCGATCTCCTTGTAGTTGCGGTAGCCGAAGTCGTGGCGCTGGCAGGACTTCTGGAAGGGGAAGCCGAAGGGGTTGTCGGGGGAGCTGCTGCAGTAGTCGGTCGACCAGTTGAACGCGTAGGCCGACCAGGCGCCGCGGTTGGCCTCGGCGGCGGCCCAGGAGTTGTAGCTCGCGGCGCTGGTCTGGGTGAAGTTCGCCAGCACCTGGGGCTTGTCGGCGGGGGCGGCCTCGGCGGTGGAGACAGTTGCCAGGAGAGTCGCCGCGGTGACGCCGACGGCGACCAGAGCCTTCTTTGCGGTGGGGCGCATGGGGACTCCTCGGGTAGGTGCGCCGGGTCGCGGCGCACGGCCTGGGGGTGCGCCAACTGCCGCGGGAGTGCCGGCAGTCGGCCGTGCCGGCGCTCAGACTATGCGCGTAGAATGGCCGTGGGAAGTCATGCCCCTGACAGGATCATGAAGTCGGTGTACGTCCCCAAGACCGCGCAACCGCGGCGCAACCGCCGTGCATTACCCGCGTATTACAACGGAAAGCACACGGAGAACGGCCGGATCCCCCACGGCAAGCCGACGAACGGATGGACGGACGATGAAGCGACGCAGTCTGCTCACCGGAGCCCTCGCCGGCGCGGTCGCCGCGCCGGCCGCCGTCACCTTAGGCGCGTCCACCGCACGCGCCGCGGTGGCCGACTACCCCATCGCGCTGACCGACCAGGCCACCAACAGCTTCCAGGTCTTCGACCGCACCGGCGACTGGTCCGGCGCCTCCAACTGGAGCTTCACCCCGGGCACCACCAACGGCTGGGACGACCCCTTCGAGATCCGCTTCCGCGCGACCACCCGCTACGGCACGATCGCGCTGATGACCGCCGGCCAGCCCGGCAACGGCCGCGCCGGCATCGTGGCGGTCACCGGCAACGGCAACCGGCTGGACCGCGGCGACCTCATCTGGGAGACGTCCGTGGCCAGTTACCCGCACTGCATCGAGCGCATCCCCAACCTCGCCGCCGTCGTCGTCGCCGGCACCCGCGACCGCATCCACGTCTACGGCGGCGCCAACAGCGACCACTCCACGCTCCGCGAGGTGCAGACGATCACCGACATGCCCAAGCCGCACGCCGTGCTCTGGGACGACGTGAACGACCTGCTCTGGGTCACCGGCGGCACGGTCATCCGCACCTACCGGGTCACGGGCGCCAACTCCACGGCCCGGCTGGTGAAGTCGGGTACGGACATCGCGTTCGCCGGCAACGGCCACGACATCCAGCCGGACTACACCGACCCCGGCAAGCTGTGGGTCACCGACAGCGGCCGGGTGTACTCGCTGGACAAGGCGACGCGGAAGGTGACGATCATCTCCGAGGAGAACTACGTCAAGTCGTACGTCCGTTACACCGACGGCGAGGCGATGTGGACCCTGGACCCGACTCCCGCGGACCCGCCGTGGGGCGGCCCGACCGTCTACTTCTCCGGCGGCCAGTCCAAGACCCGCCCGGGCGCCCAGATCTACAAGGCCCGCATCGTCACGACCCGCTTCCACTGACACCGCCGGCGCCGCCCGGCCCGCCATCAGCACCAGGCCCGCCGCCAGCACCAGGCCCGCCGCCAGCACCAGGCCCGCCATCAGCACCAGGCCCGCCGCCAGCACCAGGCCCGCCGTCACCACCGGACCCGTCGGCGCCGCCCGGCCCGGCGAGCAGCGCCGAGACCCCCAGCAGCGTACGGGCAGCGACCAGCGCCGCCAGCACGACCGCCGCCCCGCCCGCGACGAACGGCACCCTCAGCCCGTACCCCGCCGCCAGCACCCCGCCAAGCAGCGAACCCAGCGGCAGGCTGCCCCAGCTCAGGAACCGGTGCACGCTGCCGACCCGCCCCAGCAGCCGGTCCGGTACGACGGTCTGCCGCACCGCCGCGGTCAGCACGCTCCACGTCATCGTCGCGAACCCGAACCCCGCGCTGCTCGCCCCCGCCACCCACGGATTCGACGTCGCCCCCATCGCGACCGTCGTCAGCCCGTGCCCGAGGACGGCCGCCACCAGGCACGGCCCGGCCGCCGCGGGCCGGATGCGCTCGGCGGCCCAGGACCCGGCGACCGCGCCGACCGCGACGGCGCTGGACAGCACCCCGTAGCCGACCGCCGACAGGTGCAGCGTCTCCAGGGCGTACAGCACGAAGACGGCCATCGTCATCGCGCGCGCCAGGTTCATGAAGGTGACGACGACCGACAGGGTGCGGATCAGCGGATTGCGCCACAGCCAGCGGAAGCCCTCCCCTATCGCGCGCCCCACCCCGGCCTTCGGCGCGGCCGCCGCCCCGGCCGGCCGGAACGTGCCCCGCAGCCGGCTCAGCAGCGCCGCGCTGGCCGCGAAGCTCACCGCGTCGAGGACGAACGGCACGGCCTGCCCCAGCCGGAAGAGGAACCCACCGAGCGGCGGGCCCGCGAACTCGTTGGCGCCCAGTTCGACGCCGAACAGCCGCGCGTTGCCGCGCGTGAGCTGCTCGCGGGGCACGATCCGCGGCAGCAGCGTGGGCGCCGCGGCGTCGAAGACCACCTCCCCGATCCCCAGCAGGAACACGAAGGCGCACAGCACCGCGATCGAGGACCGGTCGGCCAGGATGGTCGCCGTGAGGAGCGCGGCCAGGCACATCCGGACGAGCTGGACCGCGACCATCAGCCGGCGGCGGTCGACCCGGTCGGCCAGGGCGCCGGCGGGGAGGCTGACCAGCAGCCAGGGGAGTTCCGCCGCCACCGACACGGCGGCGACGGCCACCGGGTCGCGGGTCACGGCGGCGGCCAGCAGGGGCAGGGCGGTCAGGCGGACGCCGTCGCCGAGGTTGGAGACCGCGGAGGATAACCACAGCCGCCGGAAGTCCGCCCCCAGTCCCGTCACGTGGCGGGTCAGTCCTCCGCCGTCGTACGGGCCTCGGAAGCAGCAGGAGCGGAAGCAGCAGGAGCGGAAGCAGCAGCAGGAGCGGAAGCCGGCGCAGCGGCCGCGTCGCGGCGGCGCAGGTACACCGCCGTGCCCACCGCGCCCGCCGCCAGAGCCACGATCGCCCACTCCGGGGCCGCGCCCACCCGCGTCGCCACCGTCTCGTCCGTGCGCAGCGGGACCGCCGCCGTCAGCACCTCGCGGCGCCACGGACCCGTCTCGTCGACCGTCTCGCCGTCCGGCGTGACGATCGCGCTGATGCCCGTCGTGGAGGCGACCAGCGTCGAGCGGTCGTGCTCGACGGCCCGCAGCCGCGACATCGCGAGCTGCTGCTCGGGCTCGCCGAGGTTGCCGTCGCGCATGTAGGTGGCGTTGTTGGTGGGTACGGCCAGCAGGTTGGCCCCCGTACGCACCTGGTCGCGGACCTGGCCGTCGTACGCGACCTCGTAGCAGATCGACTCCGCCAGGTGCACGGCCCCGGCGTCCAGCCGCACCGCCTCGTCGCCCGCCTCGAAGTCGCGCGGGATGAGCTGGAGGTCGCCGAAGCCGCCGAGGAGCGAGCGCATCGGGATGTACTCGCCGAAGGGCACGAGCTGCCGCTTCGCGTAGTACTCGCCGGGGCCGCTGCCCGGGAGCCAGAGGAGGCCGGCGTTGCGGATGCGGTCGTCGGGGGCGTCGAGGATGGCGCCGACGACCAGGGGGGCGCCGAGGTCGTCCACGACCTGGGAGATCCGGGCGCTGAGGACGGGGTCGTTGCGCGGGTCGCGGTCGGTGGCGTTCTCCGGCCACAGCACGAGGTCCGGCTTCTCCGCCCGGCCCGCCCTGATGTCCTCGACCAGTTCCTCGGTGGCCGCGATGTGGTTCTCGGCGACCATCTCGACCCGGGCCTGCTCCTCCAGGCTGCGCGCCCGCGGCACGTTGCCCTGCACCACGGCCACGGTCGCCCGCTCCTCGCCCGCGTCGCCCGCGCTCGGCAGCAGCAGCATCCCGCACGCGCCCAGGGCCACCGCCCCGGCCAGCGCGACCGCCGGCACCACCCGGTGCGCGGCCCGCGCGGTGACCACCGCCGCGAGCGCGCCCGCGGCGAGCGCGACGACGGCGCTGACGCCCGGGGCGCCGCCGACCGACGCCCAGCCGAGCGTCGGGGCGTCGGCCTGGCTGAAGGCCAGCCGGCCCCAGGGGAAGCCGCCCAGCGGCACCCGCGAGCGCACCGCCTCGACCGCCACCCACCAGGCCGCCGCCCAGACCCACCACACCGGCAGCCGCACCAGCGGCGGCACGGCGAGGCACAGCCCGCCGAGCATCAGCGCCTGGATCACGCTGAGCAGCAGCCACGGCAGGATGCCGAGGTTGGACAGCCACCACAGCAGGGGGACGAAGAAGGCGACGCCGAAGGCGGTGCCGAGCCAGAACGCGTCCCGCTTGCGGCGGGCGCCGCGCAGCAGGACGAACAGCCCCGCGGGTGCGACGGCGGCCAGCGGCCACAGCCCGTACGGCGGGAAGGCCAGCGCCAGCAGCACCCCGGCGACCGCGGCCAGCGCGGGCGGGAACCACGCCCGGCGGCTCAGCGCCGCCAGCCACGGCGCCCGCAGCCCCACGGCGGCGGCCCACGGCACGGTGGCCGGCGGGGCCTCCCCGCCGCCGGCGGGGGCGGCTGTCGTACGCGGTGGTGCGGCGGTCACGAAGCCTCCAGGATGTGCTCGTCTGCGGGCGCCGCGGGTGCCGGGCGCTCGCGTGTGGGTCCGGCATCCGCACGCCGCCCACCCGTATTCTCGCCCCGCCACCCCCCTCGCGCGCCAGTGAGGTTCGCCTCCCGGGGCAGCCGGCCCTTCCGGTACGGGGGCCTGAAGATCCACGCGTACGCCCGCGAGGCCGCCCCGCGCCCCCGCACCGGGGCGTCCGCGCCCCTCCGCGCCGGGTCGTCCGCGCGCTCCGTACGGCGTCGTCCGCGCGCTCCGCGCCAGGTCGTCCGGGCGTTCCGCGCCCCGTCCTCCGCGCCGTCCGCCGGGCCCGCCCGGCACGCCCGCAGACTTCTCCGGCGTACCGACTGCCGAGGCGGGGTGAGGTTAGGTTAACCTAAGCTCCCGTGAGAGCCGGAGAGAGCACGCCCACCGCCGCGGGAGCCCGCGGGCACGCCCTGTCCGCCGCGGACGTCACCGTGGCGTACGACGGCGTCGACGTCGTCCACGACGCCTCGCTGCGGCTGCGGCCCGGGGAGGTGACCGTCCTCGTCGGGCCCAACGGCAGCGGCAAGTCGACGCTGCTGCGCACCCTCGCACGGCTCCAACGGGCCCGCCGCGCCAGCCTCGTCATCGACGACGGGACCGACGGGTTCGCGATGTCCACCCGGCACTTCGCCCGGCACGTCGCGCTGCTGACGCAGGGGCGGCCCACGCCCAGCGGGCTGACCGTCCGCGACGTCGTGGAGTTCGGCCGCTACCCGTACCGCGGCCGCTGGGGCGCCTCCGATCCCGGCGGGCGCGCGGCCGTCGACCGGGCGCTGGCGATGACCGGCGTCACCGACCTCGCCGAGCGCGGCGCCGAGCACCTGTCCGGCGGGCAGTTGCAGCGCGTCTGGCTGGCCGGCTGCCTCGCGCAGGACACCGGCGTGCTGCTGCTCGACGAGCCGACCAACCACCTCGATCTGCGCTACCAGGTCGAACTCCTCGACCTGGTACGCGACCTGGCCGACGACCACCGCATCGCGGTGGGCGCCGTCCTGCACGACCTCGACCAGGCGGCGGCCGTCGCCGACCGCATGGTCCTGCTCGACGACGGCCGCATCGTCGGCGACGGCCGCCCGGAGGACGTCCTGCTGCCCGAACTGCTCAGCAAGGCGTACGGAATCCGCATCGACGTCGACGACGACCCCCTGACGGGCCGGCTGCGCACCCGCGCGATCGGCCGGCACCACAAGCGAAGCGAAAGGCTCAGCACTTCCTCATGAAACGCCTCCTGCTGACCGCGGCGGTCGCCACCGCCGCGACGCTCACCCTGGCCGCCTGCGGCACCACGGAAGACGCCGCGGACGACGACGACAAGGGCGGCGCCGGCAAGGGCGCCGCGCAGCCGATCACCCTGACCGACTCCTCCGGCAAGAAGATCACGCTTGAGAACGGGCCCGCCACCAAGGTGGTCGGCACCGAGTGGAACGTGGTCGAAAGCCTCATATCGCTGGGCGTCGACCCCGTCGGCGTAGCCGACGTCAAGGGCTACAACACCTGGGACACCGCGGTCCCGCTCACCGGCGAGCCCAAGGAGATCGGCACCCGCGGCGAGCCCAGCATCGACACCATCGCGGCCCTCGATCCCGACCTGGTGATCGCCACCACCGACCTGCCCGAGTCGGCCGTCAAGCAGCTCGGCGAGCACGCCCCCGTACTCACCCTGCGCTCCGCGGACGCCGCCGACCCGCTCGGCCGGATGACGGAGAACCTCGACCTCATCGCGAAGGCCACCGGCACGACCGACCAGGCCGAGAAGCTGAAGGCGGACTTCGACGCCAAGCTCGACGAGGGCAAGAAGGCCATCGACGAGGCCGGTCTGGGCGGCAAGAAGATCGCCACCGCCGACGGCTACGTCGTCTCCAACCAGGTCTCCATCCGCGCCTTCACCGCCGGCTCGCAACTCGGCGCCGTCAACGAGCGGCTGGGCCTGGTGAACTCCTGGGACGTCAAGGGCGACAAGGACTACGGCCTCGGCTCCACCGACGTCGAGGGCCTGACGAAGCTCCCCGGGGACACGCAGTTCGTCTACGTCGCCAACGACAAGGACGAGGCGAGCACCCCCTTCACCGGCGTGCTGAAGGACAACTCCGTCTGGAAGTCCCTGCCGTTCGTGAAGGCCGGCGACGTCCACCGGATCGAGGACGGCACCTGGATGTTCGGCGCCATCGGCTCGATGAACCAGTACGTCGACTCCCTCGTCGCCGAGCTGACCAAGTAGCCGATGGCCGTCACCGCCCCGACCACCCCCACCGCCGCGCCCGCCCCGCCGCCGACCGTACGGTCGCGGACGGGCGCGGCGGCGGTGGCCGCAGGGCTCGCGCTGCTGGTCGCGGTCCTCGCGGTCGCCGACCTCACCCAGGGCACCGCCGACGCCGGCGCCGGCGAGGTCTGGAAGGCCCTCACCGGGCAGGCGGACCCGGCGGACTCCTCCGTCGTCATCGCCTCCCGGCTGCCCCGGATGGTCGCCGGTCTGGTGGTCGGCGCGGCGCTGGCGATCGCCGGCACCGCCCTCCAGGCGGTCAGCCGCAACGTGCTGGCCTCGCCGGACACCCTCGCCGTCAACGCCGGTTCGTACGCCGCGCTGGGGCTGGCCGCCGCCACCGGGGTGTCGATGCCGCTGCTGGCGTCCTCCGGCGTCGCGTTCGCCGGCGGGCTCGCCGCCGCGGCGGTGGTGCTGGGGCTCTCGGGCCTGGGCACGGGCACCGTACGGCTGGTGCTCGCCGGCAGTGCGCTGACACTCGGGCTGTACGCGGTCACCGAGGGGATGCTGCTGCTCTTCCCCGAGGAGACGCAGGGCCTCTACGAGTGGCACCAGGGCAGCATCTCGCAGAGCGGCTGGGACGGCGTCACGCAGATGCTGCCGCTCGCCGTCGCCGGGCTCGCCGGGCTGCTGCTGCTCTCCCGCCGCATCGACGCCCTGGCCCTCGGCGACGACGCCGCCCGCGGCCTCGGCGTCCCGGTGCGCGCCACCCGCGTCACGGCGGTGCTGCTCGCGGTGCTGCTCGCCGCGGCGTCGGTGACGCTCGCGGGGCCGATCGGCTTCGTGGGGCTCTGCGCGCCGGCCCTGGTGCGGTCGGTGGCCCGCAGGTTCCGTACGTACGGCAAGACGCGGGCGGGCATTCCGCTGGCGGCGCTGCTGGGCATGGCGCTGGTGCTCGGCTCGGACGTGCTGCTGCGGGCCATGGTGCCGTCGGACACGGCGGTCTCCGTACCGACGGGCGTGGTCACGAGCCTCGTCGGCGCGGTGTTCCTCGTCGTGATGGCCGCCCGGCTGCGGGACAGCGCGGGCGCGGCCGACACCGACAAGCTGCGCATCCGCAGCCACCGC
The DNA here is from genome assembly GCF_042874195.1 of Streptomyces sp. NPDC004134. Lineage (NCBI taxonomy): Bacteria > Bacillati > Actinomycetota > Actinomycetes > Kitasatosporales > Streptomycetaceae > Streptomyces > Streptomyces sp. NPDC004134. The sequence continues at coordinate 195,336 of NZ_JBIAMS010000014.1, forward strand.
ACGTTCGTGGTGACCACGGCGCTGCTGGCGGCGGCGCTGGTCGCCGTCACGCTCGTCGCGCTGCTGGCCGGTGACACCAAGCTGCTCCTCGGCGACGTCGCCAACTGGCTGCAGGGCCGGGCGGGGCCGACCACCGAGGTGGTCCTGGACACCCGCGTGCCGCGGGTGCTCGCCGCGCTGCTGGCCGGCGCCGCCCTCGCGCTCTCCGGCACGATCGTGCAGGCCGTGACCCGCAACCCGCTGGCCGAGCCGGGCGTGCTCGGCGTCTCCAACGGCGCGGCGCTCGGCGCGGTGCTGCTGGTGACCACGGTGTCGGTGCCCAGCTCGTGGGGCCTGTCCGCGGCCGCGCTCGGCGGCGCGGCGCTCACCTCCGTCGGGGTCTTCGGGCTCGCCGCGCGCGGCGGGTTCCAGCAGAACCGGCTGGTGCTCGTCGGCATGGGCTTCGCCACCGCCTCGACGGCGCTGATCAGCCTGCTGATCGTGCTGACCGACCCGTTCAACGCGACGATGGCGCTGACCTGGCTCTCCGGCTCGACGTACGGGCGGACGCTGCCGGACGTGGTGCCGCTGGCGATCGTCCTGGTCGTGGGGCTCGCCATCGCGGTGGTACGCCGCCGGGAGCTGGACCTCGTCTCGCTGGACGAGGACACGCCGCGGCTGCTCGGCCTCGACCTCGGCCGCAGCCGGCTGTGGCTGCTGATCCTGAGCGTGGTGCTGGCCGGCACGGCGGTGTCGGCGGCGGGCACGATCGGGTTCGTCGGCCTGGTGGCGCCGCACGCGGCGCGGGCGCTGGTGGGCAGGCAGCACACCCGGGTGGTGCCGGTCGCGGTGCTGCTGGGCGCGGTGCTGGTGTGCACGGCGGACGTCATCGGCCGCACGGTGATCGCCCCCGCGCAGCTCGGGGCGGGCCTGATGACGGCGGTCATCGGCACGCCGTACTTCCTGTACCTCCTGGTACGCAGCCGCTCCGCCCGGTGACGCGCGAACCCCCTCCCCGGCCGCCCGGGGAGGGGGTTCCGCTCGGGGTCAGCCCCGCGGCGGCGGGTCGGAGTCGGGCGCTTCCGCCAGCTCCTTGATCCGCAGCAGGCGGGTCTCCCAGGCCCGGCCGATCCGGTCCAGCTCCCGGGCGAGCGCGTTGAGGCGGGCGCCCACGGCCACGTACACGACCTCCCGGCCGCGCTGCTCGGACTCGACCAGGCCGACCTCGCGCAGCACCTCGAGGTGCTTGCCGATGGCCTGCCGGCTCACCGGCATGACCTTGGCCAGCGCGGACGCCGACATCGGGCCCTCGCCGAGGCGGGTGAGTATCGTCCAGCGCGTCGGCTCGCCGAGCGCGGCACACACGACGGCGGGGCCGGCGGGCGCGGTCACGACCGCGGGGCCGCGGCGGCGGTCTTCTCGACGTACCGCTTGCCGGCGGCCAGCTCCTCGACCCAGCCGACGTCGTTGCCCTCGCGCTCCTTGAGCCACGCGGACCGCTCGTCGAAGAGGCGGGAGAAGCCGCTCTCCACGACGCGCAGCGTCACGCCGCCGGGGCGCTCGTCGATCCAGAACTCGACCAGGGTCGAGCCCTTGGCCCCCTGCTGGTTCCGGCCGGTGAGCCAGCGGAAGGCGGCGTAGCGCGGCTTGTCCAGCTCCACGGTGCTGAACCGGAACTCGCCGAGCCTGTCGCCGCGGACGACGGCCACGTCCCCGTCGTAGCTCAGGTCGGGCTCGGGGTCGACCTCGCCCTCGTTGATGTACCAGCCGGGGCGTACGACCAGATCCCAGACCCGGTCGGCGGGGGCGTCGATGTCGATCTGGCGGGCGACCCGGTCGAGCTCCGCCAGCTCCGCGTCGGTGTACGCGATGTCGTTCACGGTTCCTCCTCGTGCGTCGATCTGCAACCACAGCATTGCATATGGATCGAGCCTACTGCAACTCCAAGGTTGCAGTGATGCGGGTCACCTTCGGCGCCGATGAGTTCGGGCCCGCCGCACCGTCTGCACGGACATGGACACACACACGCTGCACCTCCCCGGCGCCGACCTCGTCTACGACGTGCGCGGCTCCCTGCCCACCGCCGACGGCCGCCCGCCGCTGCTGCTCATCGGCCAGCCCATGGACGCCAGCGGCTTCCGCGCCCTGGCGGCGGAGTTCACGGACCGCACCGTCGTCACGTACGACCCCCGCGGCCTCGGCCGCAGCACCCGCAAGGACGGCCGGCACGACCACTCGCCGCAGACGCAGGCCGAGGACGTGCACGCCGTCATCGCCGCGCTGGGCGCGGGCCCGGTCGAGCTGTTCGGCAGCAGCGGCGGCGCGGTGACGGCGCTGGCGCTGGTGACCGCGTACCCGGAGGACGTCACCACGCTCGTCGCGCACGAGCCGCCGATCATTCCGGCGCTCCCCGACGCCGGTGCCGCGGAGCGGGCCCGGCAGGGCGTCACCGACGCGTACGACGCCAAGGGCTGGGGCACCGGCATGGCGGCGTTCATGGGGATGACCGCGTGGCCGGGCGAGTTCACCGACGCCTACTTCGCGCAGCCCGCGCCCGACCCGGCGGCCTTCGGCATGCCCGCCGACGACGACGGCAACCGCGGCGACCCGCTCCTCTCGGACGCCTCCTGGGCCGTCAGCGGCTACCGACCCGACCCGGCCGCGCTCGCCGCCGCGCCGACGCGCGTGGTCATCGCGGTGGGCGAGGAGTCCGGCGACACCTTCACGGCCCGTACGGCACGCGGCACGGCCGCGCTGCTCGGGCAGGAGGCGATGGTCTTCCCCAGCCACCACGGCGGCTTCCTCGACGCCGAGTTCGGCTACGCGGGCCAGCCGGAGGCGTTCGGCGCGAAGCTGCGGGAGGTCCTCGACGCGAGCGCGTGAGCAGACACCGCGCCATGTCCGTACGTCACTTACACCCCGCGGTGCGCCTCCCCCGCGCGCGCCGCACCGATCACCTCCACCGCACCGGGACAGCCGCGGGGGGGGGGGGGGCCCGGCGCCCCCCCCCCCCGCGGCGGGGCCGGAAGGCCACCGGTACCGCGCCCCCTTCGCCCGCGGGCCCAGCGGCTCGAAGGCGCCCCCCGGG